>CADBTK010000254.1 GCA_902797585.1 Erysipelothrix rhusiopathiae | reverse complement strand
GGAGTTTAAAGAGATGTATTCTCTTTGGAAGGAGGGACAATGAAATCCATCTTATTGCTGATGATGATACAATCCAATATCATTCCAGTTGTTAACCAACCATTTCCACTTGTACACTCAGAACATATACAACAATCTTCCATTGATGTTTTGATTGATGGAGTTTCGGTGATGCAAAAGATAGGTGTTGATAGAACAAGAGAATGCACAATTCATGTAGATTCAAATCTTCGCGATGTAAAAATATTTTTAGACCAAAAAGAAGTGGCTTTTCTACAAGATCAAACTTCCATTACGATACCTGTTTCTATGGACAATAAAGAATTGAATATAGTAGCTATGGATGAACTGGATCAAGAAGTACATCGATGGATTGAAATAGAAGCTATTCAATTACCAACTATAGAAACAGAGATCACTAATGGTTCTTATATTTTGAATAAAGAACCTAGGTTTCAAGTTGGCAACAAAGATGATTTTGAGTTTAAATTATTGAATCAAGAAACAAATGAAGAGACATCTTTAATGGAAGAGACAAATTCTATTCATTTGGAAGAAATGGGAGACTATATTATCTCTTATCAACATAAGTATTATCCCTATATTCAAGGTCAAATTCTTCAATTCTTCTATACCAATCAACAACCTCAAGCTCAAATAGATGTGAGTGCTACGCAAAAAGGAGCACAGTTATCATTTTCGAAAAGCGAAACATGGCTTCAAGAAGCCTACATTGAAATTCAATCTCCAAAAGAGAATAGAAGAATTCCATTTGTAGAAAGTATCCATCTTGATTCGATAGATAATCAAGATTTTACAACTAAGGTCAAACTTGTTGTGAAAGATTTATTTGGACAAATCAGTACAGATGAAAAAGAAATACGATTGGATCGAAAAGTTCCAGAAATGGAATTAAGAATAGATGGACAACAAGTGAAAGATAATGTTTTTGTGTATGATTCTATACAATCTTTAGATACACAACTAAGCGAACGAACAACTATTCAAATAAAACTCAATAATGGAAAAATGATTAGTTTGTTTGAATTGCAGAAAGTATTGAATCAATTAATGCCAGGACAAAGTATGGAAGTTGTTATGGAGTTAGAAGATGAATCTGGAAATAAGAATCAAATGCAGTATCAATTTCGAAAGAATATTCCTATGCCAGTTCAAGTTCCAATAACTCCATTGGTTCCAATACAGAATGAAGTTGTTGAAGAAAAGAAAGAAGAAAAACAAGTACAAAGTGTAACAACGAAAAATGTATCGTTACAAGAGTATCAAGTGGAAGAGAGAGTGTACTCATTAAATGATGATCATGAAGTTGTTATGCAGCAACGTATTATCGCAAAAAAGACTAAGCCATCTATTTCTGTTCGCTTTTTTGCCTTGAAAGATCAATCCATTAAAGTATTGGTGAAGAAGAAACAAGAGGGGTTAAAGAACAAAGTGGAATGGATAAAAGTAAATGGGAAGCAAATCAAATTAAAAAAACCAACCATAGATGATTTAGGAAATATGATTTATGATATGCCTTTGAAACAAAAGCGCAATAAAATTGAAGTGAAAAAAAAAAAAAAAAAAGGCTATACCAAACGAATTGAAAAAGTGGTAGAAGTCTCTTCAAACGAAGGCAATCAGCTACGTTGGTATGATTACTTCTTTTTATGGTTACAAAATATAAAAAACCATTTTATATATGAATGAGTTATATCTTTTTGGCAATCGCCAACTCAAGATATGTGGTATAGGCCAGAAGGGGAAGTTCAATGATTTGAGCTATCAAGTAGGTTTTCATCATGCTCAAATCCAATTTCAAGAAAAGGTTATTACCATAGAGAGAAATCAGACTGTTATTCTCAATGAAATAAAATGTTTTTATCGAAGTCAAGATATAGCTTGGAGTGTCATTCCTATATCCAAAGAAGTGATAATAGGTAGAAATAAGAATTGTGACATACAAATTTTAGACGAACAAATTTCAAATCAACATCTATCTCTTTCTATTGGTGAGAAAGAAATAAGGATCAAAGATTTAGGTAGTACCAATGGAACTTATATTAGAGGGAAACGTATTTTAGAAACAAATATTTCGTTGGGAGAATATGTGGTGATAGGAACTGTGCCTGTCATTGTGTTTCCGACTTTTCTTCTTTGTCAAATTGAAACTACTGAATCTATAAAATGGCCAGTTTCAACGAAAGTGTATGAGAATGAATTAAAGATACAAAGAAGGAATAGTATAAATCAGATGCCTCCATTAGAAATAGAAGTGGATTTGCCTCGGTTTACCCATCAAGGGCACCAACAATCTTTATTTCAGGCAGTTGGCTCTTCAATGATGATTTTTATATCTGGAATCATCAGTACAATGGTTTTGACCTTTTCTCAATCTTCTACTCAAAATCTTGTGCCAATGTTAGTATCCAATGGAACCATGGGATTTACATTCTTGATGTTTGGGTTTTATAACTATCGAAAAAATCGTGCCAATACACAACTTGACCAACTTCAAAATAAACAGCTTTATCAAGAGTATTTAAAAGAATTAGAATCGAGTATTTGGCAACATAGAGAATCCGTTATTCAAAATACTATTCAAAAAACGAAATACTATCAAACATTTGATGAATCTATGTATGGAAGTAAGCATTCTATATATATCACAAATGTTAATAAATCTTGGTTATCATTCAAACATCCCAAAATTTCTTATGAAGATCAAAAACATCCTTTGGCTATAGAATTGAATAGATTTCTTGATATTCAAAAGGATACGTTGTTGCAACCACAATACTGGCATTTGAAACAAAAGATTCTATTAAAAAATGGGTCATTCTTATTTGCGAAATATTTGTTTTTACAATTTGTTTGGCAAGTGCCAGATACAAATGAAAAATGGATATGGATTGGTTCGCAACTTGATAATACAGATCGAGTTTTTAGTTTTGATTATTGTCAAATTCAAGGAAAACGTCTTTGTATAACAAACCAATCCGATATGCAAAAGTTTAACCAATGGATAAAGTTATATCCTAATGCCCGAGTAATTAGTTTTGAACAATGGCCATTAAATGTAGATAGTAAAAATACCACTATTTGTTTTATAAAAACAAATAGACACGATGGGTTTGATGAGATTTATTGTGTGGATGAACCAAAAATAGATGTAGATCTTTATTTAAGAAAGGTTCTGTTAAGTCAACAAAAAGAGAAAAAGCCGCCATTTATAGATGGAATAGATATACACAATTATGCTTATCATCCATCCGATGAAATCACTTTAAAGATTCCTATTGGATATGATTTAAATAATCAGTTAATTTATTTAGATTTTCATGAGCAGAAACAAGGACCACATGGCTTAATTGCAGGAATGACAGGAAGTGGAAAAAGTGAATGGCTAAGCTCTTTATTGATGCAGATGGTTCTACATAATTCTAGTGAAGTATTTCAATACATACTTATAGATTTCAAAGGAGGAGCCTTTGGAAAACATTTTTATCAATTCCCACACTGTGCTGGAATGATTACCAATATGGAGGACCATTTAATTGAACGCTTTTTTATAAGTTTATCTGCGGAGATAAAGATACGGCAAAAAAGAATGGAACAACTTTATTCAAAAAATGACAATGCATTATTTCATATTGATTCGTATAATGCTTATTCCGAACAGAAAATGTCTCATTTATTTCTTATTGTGGATGAGTTTGCACAATTGAAATCAAAGTATCCCGAATATATGGAACAATTAAAAGAATTGTCTCGTATTGGTCGTTCTTTAGGGATTCACTTATTATTGGCCACACAAAAACCTATGGGAGTAGTAGATGATCAAATATGGGCGAATTCAAGATTTCGAATATGTTTCCGTGTCAATTCAAAAAGTGATAGCCAAGAAGTATTGAAGAATGAAAAAGCTTTTTTCTTAGACGAAGTAGGTTC
>CADBTK010000253.1 GCA_902797585.1 Erysipelothrix rhusiopathiae | reverse complement strand
CAAGAATTAATCAATACATTGTATTATGCATGTGAAGTATTCTATAACCGTAAAGAAGATTGGGAAATGTTACAAACAAACGCAATGAATACTGACGTTAGTTGGGATGCAAGTGCTAATACATATAGCTTATTGTATAACGAGTTAGTTGGGTAGTGATTACCGCTATTAATTATGCTGATAAACGTTGGGCGAAAGCTCAACGTTTAAATTCTTTCACTGCTGCGTATTATGGACAAGCAGAAAAAGAAGATAAAACGTAAGCGGATAATTTGGGTTATCAAAAACTATATAGGTGTTCTATTGTTAAGTTTGAAAGCGCTTTAAAAAAATTCTTGTTTTATTACAAAAAATATCATAAAATTACATTAGTAAAAGAATTATTTAGGAGGAAAAAATACATGAAACAAATTACTGTAACTGTTGTAGACCCAGTTGGTTTACACGCTCGCCCAGCTACTGTAGCTGTTAATGCTGCCAGCAAATTTAAATGTGATGTTAATGTTGCATTCAAAGGACGCGAAGTAAACATGAAATCAATCATGGGTGTTATGTCTTTAGGAATCCCTACACAATCTGAAATTACTATCAGTTGTAATGGAGAAGACGAAGACGCAGCAATCGAAGCGATCGAAGAAGTATTACGCGCTCAAAAAATCATCGACTAATTACAGTTAAAACGATAAGGCCGCTACAGTGGCCTTTTTTTCTTGGAAAGAATGCGGTGAAATCGGTTTCATTCCTAAGTGTTCAATGGTATAATATAGATAATTTTAGGAGGAAATATTTAGTATGTCTATTGTTCAAGAACGTTTTGAAAAATGGGTCAATCACCCTAACTTGGATGCTCGCTATAAAGATGTATTAGCTAATATGAGTGACCAAGAAAAAAATGATGCATTCTATACAAATATTGAATTTGGTACAGCTGGAATGCGTGGTCTATTAGGACCTGGTACCAACCGTATTAACTTACATACCATTCGTAAAGCAACACAAGGATATGCCAACTACATCATTGAAAATGGGAAAGAAGCTTGTGACAAAGGAATTGCGATTGGGTATGACAACCGTCATATGTCTAGAGAATTTGCGTTTGACTGTGCAGAATTATTAGCAAAGAATAACATTCGCTCTTACGTATATGATTCTTTACGTCCAACACCAATGTTATCTTATGCTGTTCGTTATAATAAATGTTTTGGTGGAATCATGATTACCGCTAGTCACAACCCGAAAGAATATAATGGATATAAATTGTATGATGACAAAGGATGTCAATTGGTGCCTGCATTAGCCGATCAAGTCATTTCTAATGTAAATGCCATTGATGATGAATTAGCAATCGATGTAGCTTGTACAGAAGATCAAAAGAAATTAATTACAGTAATGGATGATGCAGTAGATAAAGCATATTACCAAGATGTATTAACGATTCAATTGAACCCAGATGTGAAAAAAGATATTAAAATTGTTTTCTCACCTGAACATGGAACGGCAAATATTCCAGTACAAGACATCTATAAATTAACGGGATATGAATGCATTCCTGTTGAAGAACAATGTGCACCAGATCCTGATTTCTCTGGAACACCAACACCAAACCCAGAAAGTTTGGAAGCGTATGATTTATCGATTGAATATGCAAAAAAACACGATGCTGATGTTATCTTAGTTTGTGATCCAGATGCAGACCGTATGGGTGTAGGAGTGAAACACAATGGGGAATATGTCATTATGACAGGAAACCAAAGTGGAGCTGTATTAATTGAATATATTTGTTCTCAATTAAAAGAAAAAGGATTAATGCCTAGTAACCCAGTCATGTTTAATACCGTAGTAACTAGTGACTTAGGAGAAAAAGTGGCTGCTGACTATGGTGTAGAAACAGAAAAGACATTAACTGGATTTAAATTCATTGGTGAAAAAGTAGCAAAATATGAAATCACTGGTGAAAAGAATTATGTCTTTGGATATGAAGAAAGTTATGGTTCTTTAGTAAAACCATTTGTTCGTGATAAAGATGCGCCTCAAGCCTTACTTATCTTAGCGGAAGCTTGTGCTTTCTATAAAGAACAAGGAAAAGACTTAATTGAT
Organism: Erysipelothrix rhusiopathiae; assembly: GCA_902797585.1. Classification (GTDB taxonomy): domain Bacteria; phylum Bacillota_I; class Bacilli_A; order Erysipelotrichales; family Erysipelotrichaceae; genus RUG14284. Next base: position 5,167 of record CADBTK010000253.1, on the reverse strand, counting down.
GTATTGGATGAATTATATGACCGTCATGGTACATATGAAGAAAGTCAAGTGGCATTAACTCTTTCTGGAGAAGCAGGAGCGAATCGTATTAAAGAAATCTTGGCAAACTTACGTGCGGATGCACCAAAAGAAATTGCCGGTGTTAAAGTAGTTCGCAGTGAAGATTATCAAGAATGTACAATTCAAGAAGATGGTAAGACAACAGAATTAACTGGATTTGTAAAATCTAATGTCTTGAAATACTTCTTAGAAGATGGAAGTTGGATTGCGGTACGTCCTAGTGGAACGGAACCAAAATGTAAATTCTACTTCTGTGTTAAAGGAACAGACAAAGACAACGCTCACGAAAAAACATTGACTTACCAAAAGGCAATGGCGGATTTAACAGCTGAATAAGACATAAGAAAACTTCTATTTTGACAATAGAAGTTTTTTTATTTCAATCGCAATGTAAATCATACGTGAGATTATTTCTCGAAAAATATGTCTTGGACGATGCTCTGGATACCACAGACATCCATAGTTAGTAAAGAATTGCCGGGCAATCGCACAAGCGCGACGTGCATGTGTTCCACTAGTTAAAATAAGAACACTTTGATTGCCAATAATCTCTTTAGAAAAACGGAAGTTATCAAAGGTATTGGTAGATCTTGTTTCACAAACAATAGGCATTTGAATCTGTTGTGTGATATAGGATTTCATTTCTTCAGATTCTACATATTGATTCTTTACAGCGCCTCCGGCAATCACCAACGTATCAAAAAGTCCATCTTTATACGCTTGTATAGCTAATTGACATCGTTTGATTTGACTGGAACGCATACTTCCATCGTCGAAACTAGGACAACCTAATAATAGGGCATAACGATAGTGTTTCTTCCTTTTTGGTATAGCAGGGAAGTATGTACAATATATTGTGGTTAAAAAGACAAGAAACCACAATAGAATGATTTTATTCATAAATAAGTACCTCTTGGGTGATTATAGACGATTCTTGGCTATTGTACAAATCGAGACTTTTTTGATGCACTCTTTGTAGAAAGGGTGGGTAGTCTTTATATTTGGTATAGATAGGAGTAGACGCTTGTTTTAAAAGGAGTCGTCCTTTTTGATTCATTCCTAATACTTTAATGCCAAAAAAGGAAGAATTATGTTCCATTTCTTCTTTTGTGATTTGAAGTAAAATCATTAAACAAGAGCGCATAATGCGATTATAAGAATATGTTTTGGAACTGGCTTGTTGTAAAAAATGTGCCCAGTCTTTATTATCTTTGGCGGCTTGAATCAAACGATATTCAATTCCTTCATTAATCAAAAAGAAAGAGGCTAACCATTCGGGTTTACTCATTAAAAGAATGGTTCTTAAAATAGGGTAGTAGTTAGACCATTGTTGGTTTGTATGAAAGTATTGGTCAAAATCTTGTTTCTTCCCATTGAAATAATCTTTTCTAGTTTGTGTAGCACTTTTAAAAAGGTCACTACGCTTGATAGGTAATGGAGTGATTCCATATTTATGACAATCTTGGATATAATGGTATCCTAATAAATCATTCGGCTCAATTTGCCGATTTAAGTTTTGATTCATACTTTGTGTAGGGTCAATATTGGTTGTTCTATTTGTTTCAATAAGTTGTTCTAAGGCTTGTAAGTCACAACTTTCCGATCCAAAACATAAAGAATCTATTTTTAAACTTGATAAAGACTCTAGTGCATATTTAGAGAAGTATTGGGCACTTTGACATGCATAACAAGTAGGCAATTCAAGTACTAAATCCGCTCCATGCTCTAAAGCTAGTTTTGCCTTGGTACTAGAATCTAGTAAGGAAGGCAATCCTCGTTGTGAATAAAAACCAGAGACAATCACAACTAACGCATCGGCTTGACTGATTTTTCTAGCTTGTTCTAAGTGATAAATGTGTCCTTTATGAAAAGGATTATATTCTGCAATAATTCCACATGTTTTCATGTGTTTAGTGTACCACAAAGAGTTATAAAACCCCATGTTTTACGTGTTGACAATCACTAGTGGGTTTATTATAATATTCAGTGCGACATGAGGTGATGTTCGTGAAATTTACAAAACAAGATTTTGTATCAGCTACCAATGGAATCATTGAAGTGGACGAATATTTTGCGATTGAAGAGAATAAATTATTGTCTGAATCACAAGTAAAATCCGTACCGGAAGTTCACGTTCAAGGAACACTACAATACGATGGAAACAATCTTGTCTTTTCTGATTTGGATATCGATGGACTTATGATTGTACCTGATGCCATTTCATTGGAGGACATCGAATGGGAATTTGAGACAACGTCGCAAACTACGTATTCCTTTCAATCCTTAGAACAGGATGACGAAGAGGAAATCATCGTGGTCAAAAAGAATTGTCTGGATATCAATCCGGAACTCTTTCAAGCCATTTTATTGGAAGCACCCATCAGCATTACCAATGTAAGTCGGGAAGATTATCCAAAGGGAGATGGCTGGCAAGTCTTATCGGATTCGGATACGCCGGATCAAGATTCCATCGATCCGCGATGGGAAAAGTTAAAAGAATTGTATAAGGATGAAAAGGACTAGGAGGTGCTGTAATGGCTGTACAACAAAGAAGAGGATCTAAAACACGTAAAAATAAACGTAGAACTCACTACAAATTAGTTCCACCAACATTGACTCGTTGCCCAAGTTGTGGGGAATACAAGTTAGCACACAAAATGTGTTCTTGTGGAGAATACAACGGCAAACAAGTTGTTGAAAAATAATCTGTAAACAGCCGAATGGCTGTTTTTTTTATGCCCTTCAAAATAGAGAAAGCATTCAAATGTTAAGTAAATGTAAAATTTTGAAAAAGATAGGTAAAGTCAAAATAATAGTTAAGCTAAAGTATTATAATAAGTATAACTGTATTACTTAACGTCTTATACAGGGAGGAAAGGAGGAGAGAACATGAAGGAGAAACTTATTCATTCACTAGGGAAACTTTTGCCGATCGTTTTATTTGTGATTTTATTTAGCGGGTTTTCGACTCCGATTTTTGCAGAAGAAAACGCTGCAGAAGAAGATACGGTTGTAGAACAACAACCAGTTGAAGATCCATCTGCAGAAGATGCAACGACAGAAGAAACAGAATCAAAAGCTACGCAAGATGAATCTAACTCACAAGCCGAACAACAGGCACAAGAGGATTCAAAAGCAGACGATGATGTATTAAATGTAAATGAAGCAACTCGTAATATTACAACGGGAACCAATGTTAATGGAAATGAAACTTGGTCAGGTGAAACTATTACCGTTTCTGGTCAAGGTGTTATTTGGCCAAAAGGGACTTTAACTATTGAAGATTCTACAATTAATAATAGTTCACAACGATCGACTGGATATGGAGAGTATATAGCTATTGTCGTTCAAAAGGCCAATGGTAAATTGGTTTTAAAAGGAGTAGTTGTAGAAGAAACAGGTGGAAATGGTAGAAGAAAGTTTGTTGCCTTACAAGAAGGAACAAAATTAGAAGCCATTGATACTATTTTTAATGTAAATCGTTCTTCCTACGATCCACTAATCTGGGTGACACAAGGGTCAACGGCTGATTTTGAAAATGTGACATTTAATGGTTTTGACAATTTGTTTGATAGTACCTTGATTAAAGTTGGAGGCACTCCTAGTAATGCCAATGCGCAAGGAGGAACTGTTAACTTTAAAGGAGAGAATAAAATCTCTAATGTTAAAGGTTTTGGAAGAAACTATATTGATAACAATGGAACTATCAATATAGTCAATGGGACTACCGTCATTGAAAATAGTGTAATTAGTTTAAAAAACAAAGGTATTATCGTAAAAGCTGGAGCAATATTAAAACTAGTTAATTCTAATATAAGATTAAATGAATTAGGACATAACTTTGCGATAAAAGTTGAAGCTGGTGGAACATTAATTGTAGATGGTTCGACTATTACTAACGCAACAAAAAGTAGTGGGTCTGATGCCGCTTATATTATGACCGATGGTGGTACTATTGAGTTGAAAAAGGCTCTTATTGATAATAATAAGAACGGATTCGACAATGGTTCACAAAGAGAAGGAAACATTATTAATGTAAAAAATGGTGTTTTGAAAGTTGAAGATTCTTTGATTGGAAACAACACCACTCAAGTTCCAGGAACTATTGGTTTAACAAATTCAACAGCTACATTCTCAAATACAGATTTCATAAGCAATAAAGCTGCCTTTGGTGGAGCTATTAATGCAAAAGATTCAGATGTAACTATTACAGACTGTAAATTCGAAGAGAATACTGTTAATCGTCGTGGTGGAGCTATCTCGATGGAAGGTGGAACATTAACGATTGATGACAATTCTACATTTAATAAAAATGGATTTGCGGGTGGTACGAATGAATCTTTAGGTGGAGCTTTATTTTTAACAGATATGAGTTCAGTTACAATTGGAAAAGCTCAATTCAACAACAATGGTTTAATTGATGAAGAATATGGGTTTAGAACAATGGATGGTGGAGCTATCTACCTTAACAATATTCCAAATGCGACTTTCAATGGAACACAATTCAAAGAAAACCGTGTTTGGGGATATAACTTAGGTAGTGGTGGAGCCGTTTATGCCAACGGAGCTAGTACTGTTGTGAATGTAAATGGTGCCAAATTCCATGACAACTACGCATCTATTTATGGTGGTGGTATGTCATTGAAATATGGTACAGCCATCTTTAAAGATTTAGATGGAGACCCAACAGAATTTATTGGAAATCAAGTAGAATACGCTTATGACTTTGCGGGTGGTGGATTGTTCATTAATATGGGGTATGCCAAAATGTGGGATGCTGCTATTTATGACAACTTTGCCCAACATGCCGGTGGTGGACTAGCAACTTGTACAACAGGTACAGCGCAAGTTCGTGTATTGGATGGAGCTGCTATTTTCAACAATGGTATTGATCCTGAAAGTACATATCCAAGTGCGGATGTTCAATCTTATCAAGATATTTACTTCCAAACAAAAGACCACACAGATGCAACTAGTGGAGAAGCGATTCCAGGAAGAGATAACTTCCCGAACTATCCAGTTTACATCTATGAACGTATGTTCAATGGTGGATTACACAACTGGAATGGTCAATCATTCGAAGGTGTGAATGATGATGGACTAGCTT
>CADBTK010000252.1 GCA_902797585.1 Erysipelothrix rhusiopathiae | reverse complement strand
AAAGATAACCTCAACCAGTGCTATCACACTGTGGCTCGATAACGGGAGCTACCGATATAAACTACTAACCGTTCGCCTATATCACTCCAGGATGTGTTCATAGTGGCTACCTCTTTCTTTACACCAACCAGAAAGTCTCTTATAAAGTAGATACACTAATACTATTTCCCTTCGTAGTGTTATCAATAATATAGCGATTCCACCCTCGTTTGTCAATAATAAACACGTGTTAAAAAAGCGGAGACACCAATCGTAAAATAGCTTTCCAAGTACGTACTGGCATCGATAATTCTTTTGTATAATCCTCCGTTACATTGTTGGAAACTCTAAACATTTGGTCAAAGTCCGTTTTTATATGATTAATCACTGGACAATCATAGAGATAAACACCATTTTCAAAGTTAAGGAATAGACTTCGATAATCCATATTGATAGTACCTACTGTAGCTACTTGATCATCACTAATACACATCTTGGCATGTACAAAACCTGGGGTAAATTCATAGATTTTCACTCCTTGTTTTACCAACTCATAATAGTGTGAACGAGTAATTTGATATGTTAATTTTTTATCCGGAATTCCAGGGGTAATAATTCGTACATCCACTCCCCGTTTGGCAGCTAAGCCCAATACACGTTTCATCTCATCCGTTAAAATCAAATAAGGGGTACAAAAATATACATAATCTATAGCTGCATTGACTATATTCATATATACATTTTCCCCAAGGTATTCATCATCCAATGGAGAATCGGCATACGGTTGAATAAATCCTTTGGATTGAACTGGTTGCGCTAATAAATAGCGAGAGTAATCAGTGTCGCTTCTTCCTAATGAATTCCACATTTCTAAAAAAGTTGCGGTCAACGAATTGACTGCTAATCCTTCTAAGCGAATGCCGGTATCTTTCCAATATCCATATGGATGCGTTACATTAAAGTATTCATTGGCAATATTGTATCCACCAGTAAAAGCTACTTGCCCATCAATAACGGTAATTTTTCTATGGTCTCTATTATTCATAAAAACCAATAAGAATGGTCGGATAGGATTAAACATTCGGCATTGAATGCCTGCTTGTTCCATCTTCTTTATAAAATCACGATCAATAAAAATAGCACTACCCATATCATCATAAACAATACGGACATCGACTCCTTGGTTGGCTTTTTCAATCAAAACGTGTTTCATTTTAGAGAAAGATTCTCCATCCTCAATTGCGTGATACTCTATGAAGATAAAGTGTTTTGCTTTTTTCATTTGTTCAATTTGCGCTTGGTAGGCATCCACTGCTTGAGGATAATATTGAACCTTGGTATCTGAATAAACAGGATATCCAGCCGTATTATGAATCATTAATGAGTGATTGGCTATTGTTTTGGATTGTTCTTTCAATTGATCAAATGTTTTTGAATCTTGAACCAACAAAGGCTTTATTTGTGCATCAATACTAGAAAATCTCACACGCGCTTTATTTAATAAACTAGAACGCCCAAATAAGATATATAATACGACTCCCACCAATGGAAAAATCAACATCAACATCATCCAAGGAATTTGTTTGGTTGTGTTTTGATCTTTTCCATAAATCCACAAAGCCATTAATACAGCTCCTGATTGTAAAATGGATGATAATTCCGGTGTATTAGCACGTAGGGCACCAAAAAAAACGAGAATCCATACTAATTGAAGTAGTGCGGTAATCCCGAATATAAAAACGCGTAATACACTATTACGTACTGATGTTTGTTTCTCAACTGGTAACTTTTTCATATATTTCTTTCACCATTTTATCATGAGAATGCAAGAAAAAAACAGGTCCCCCTGTTTTATACAAATGATAATAGTCCATAAGATAATGTGGAAATAATGACAGTGGCCATTAAGATTCCTATAAAGATAGCTAGAATCGCTTTTTTGAAATCCATTTCTAAGATACTGGCAATCAAGGAACCAGTCCATCCTCCCGTACCAGGAAGTGGAATTCCAACGAATAATACCGTTCCTAAAAACTCTCCATCGTCCATCCCTTTGGATTTATTACTAGCTCTTGTTTCTAATTTTTCTACAAAACCACGAGTAATTTTAAATTGTTTCAACCATTTAAAGACACGTTGCACAAACAAGAGTACAAATGGAATTGGCAATATGTTTCCAAGTACACAAATTGGAATCGCTCTCCAAATATTTACTTGCAGTAAAGAAGCTACAATCAATCCAGCACGACATTCCAATACAGGAAGCATTGATACAATAAATATAGTCATTTCTGCAGATAACACTTGTCCTAGGTTTTCTGCAAACCAAGTTGCGATAATATCCATAATTCACCTTTTTCTTT
>CADBTK010000251.1 GCA_902797585.1 Erysipelothrix rhusiopathiae | reverse complement strand
TGCGCTTAAGTAAGATGATTAAAAACGCTCCGACTACAGATATTCGTGGCTTATCTAGTGATTCTCATACGGTAAAAAAAGGCGACATGTATTTCTGTATGCCAGGGATCTCTTTTGATGGACATGATTTTATTGATCAAGCCATCGAAAATGGAGCAGTGTGTATCGTTCATTCCAATGATTTGGATTCCAATACTATTAAAGATGGTGTCATTTATATCAAAGTACAAGATGTTGTAGAAGCTTTAAATCAATGTGCTCGTATTTTCTATGGGAAACCAGCAGATAAAATGACTATGTATGGTATTACTGGTACCAATGGAAAAAGTACGATTGCTAATATCATTAAACATATTCGCGATCAATATGAATCTTGCGGTTATATTGGAACTATTTCTATTGAATATGGAAATACGAAACTATTACCTAATTTAACTACACCAGATGTCTTATTTTTACATGAGACATTAGCCGATATGGTAGCTGCTGGAACAAAGTCTTGTGCTTTGGAAGTATCTAGTCATGGATTAGCTCAACGTCGTGTAGATTCCATTCGTTTTGATGCCGCTATCTTTACCAATTTTACTTATGATCATTTAGATTTTCATGGAACAATGGAAAGCTATTATGAAGCAAAAACCATTTTATTTAAAAAATTAGTCAAAGAAGATGGTGTTTCTATTCTAAATGCCGATGAAGAAAAATTTGATGATTTAAAAGATTCTTCGATCGCAAAAGTTATTTCTTATGGAATTGAAAATGAATGTGATTATCGAGCAACTAATTTAGTTCTTTCTAGTAATCAATCGAAATTTGATTTAGTGGTAGGACAAGAGATTTATCCAGTTACTACTAATCTAGTAGCCACTTATAATGTTTATAACTTACTAGCTGCTATTTCCGCATTACATCAAACAGGAATGGATTTACCAACCATTATTAAAGCGGCTGCAAACTTACCTCAAATTGAGGGAAGAATGGAACAAATCGATTGTGGACAACCGTTCCATGTCATTGTCGATTTTGCCCATACACCAGATGGAATGGAAAAGATTATGGAATTTGGTCGTCAAATTGCTGGTGAGCAACATAAAGTTATTTCTGTCTTTGGATCTGCTGGAAAACGAGACATTGATAAACGAAAAGTCTTTGGTGAATTAGCAACCAAGTATTGTGACTTCATTATCTTGACAGAAGATGATCCACGAGATGAAAGTGCTTATGCGATTGCCGAACAAATCCGAGAAGGAATTAAAGATACATCTAACTTATTTATTGATGATCGTCAAGAGGCGATTCGACAAGCAATTGAATCAGCCAATGATGGAGATGTTGTCTTAATTCTAGGTAAAGGGGATGAACCATTTATGTATCGTGAGAATGGTCGAAGTCCATATCTAGGAGACAATGTCATTGTAAAAGAATGTATTGATTCTTTATATAATCATTCAAACAGTGAAGAAAACTAATAAATGATTGATTTTTCATAAACCGTAATTTATAATCAATTTGTAACTCAGGAAGGGAGGGAAGATCCATGCCAAAAGTTGTCGTAAAAGAAAACGAGGAACTTGATGACGCTTTACGTCGTTTTAAAAGACAAGTATCTCGTAACGGTACCCTTGCTGAGGCCCGCAAAAGAGAATTCTATGTAAAACCAGGCGTGCGCAGAAAATTAAAATCCGAAGCTGCACGTAAGGCACGTAGAGGAAAATAAACAATCTGCAGAAATGCAGATTTTTTTATAGGAGGAATGAAATTGGATTACATTTCATTGGATTATAGTGATCAAAGCTATGAAAACATTCAAATGTTTGTAGGTGTAGATGATTCGAATTTATCTGTTTTAAAGAAACATTTTAAAGTTGATTTCATTATGCGTAATCATACGTTAAAGTTTGAACAAACCGATTTGAAAGATTTAATCAAAGAAGTAGTGGATACTTGTTTTGAAATGATTGATACGCATCATCATTTAAGTGAACAAGATATTACTTACTTTATCTCTTTAGCTAAAACACATCGCTTATCCCAATTTAATATTCATCAATTAGAACCAGTTGGGAAAACTAAAAATGGAAAGATTATCTATCCTAAAACATTAGGACAAGCCATTTTTTGTGATGCATTAAGACATAATGACATTATCTTTGCCACTGGGGTTGCTGGTACTGGAAAAACCTATCTAGCAGTTACTTACGCTGTGAGTTTATTAAAAGCAGAAAAGATAGAAAAGATTATCTTAACTCGTCCTGCTGTAGAAGCAGGAGAGTCGTTAGGTTTTTTACCAGGAGATATGAAGGAAAAAGTAGATCCATATTTACGCCCTCTATATGATGCTTTATATGAAATGTTGGGAGTAGAAACTGTAGAACGACTCATGGAAAAACAAGTGATTGAGATTGCTCCACTAGCTTTTATGCGAGGTCGAACACTTTCTAATAGTGTCGTCATTTTAGATGAAGCACAAAACTCCACTCGTAGCCAAATGAAGATGTTTTTAACACGAATGGGTCAAAATACAAAAATGATTATCAATGGAGATGTTTCTCAAATTGATTTAATTAAAAAAGCGGATTCTGGATTAATTGAAGCTGTTCGATTATTAAAAGGAATTCCAAGTATTTCTTTGATTCATTTATCGCAAGATGACGTAGTAAGAAACCCGCTAGTTCAAAAAATAATTGAACGCTATGCGGAGATTGAAAAATAAAGTTTAGACTGATATACTAGTAAAGAAATTTAGGTGGTGAAACAATGGGAAGACATTTTGAAGTCCGCGCGGCAAGTATGCAAAAGACCGCAAATGCAAAAGCAAAAATATATTCACGTTACTCAAAAGAAATTTTGGTAGCTGCTAAAAATGGGGATCCAGACCCAGATATGAACCAAACTTTGAAAAAAGCAATTGAACGTGCTAAAGCGAACAATGTTCCTGCTGATGTTATTAAACGTGCAATTGAAAAAGCCAAATCAAGTGCAGATGAAAGTTATAATGCGGCTCGTTATGAAGGATTTGGAAACGGTGGTTCAACAATTATTATCGATTGTTTAACAGATAATGCAAACCGTACTATTTCTAGTTTACGTGCTTGTTTCAACAAAGCAAAAGCGAAATTAGGAGTTGGTGGTTCTGTATCTTTCGGATATGAACATTTAGGAGTTATCGTTATTCAATACGAAGATGAAGATGCGATGATGGAAGCTTTATTAGATGCAGAAATCGATTTAAAAGAAATCGAAATTGAAGATGGATACATGACTATTACAGTGGATCCTACTCAATTAGAAGATGCGAAAGAAGTCATTGAAAAATTAATTCCAGAAGTGAAATTCGAAGTCTTTGAAGCAAGAATGGTCGCAAATGAAATGGTCTCTTTAGAAGGAGACGATAAAGAATTATTCCAACGTTTGATTACATTATTGGATGATGTAGATGATGTACAAAATGTATATCACAACGTTGAAAACTTAAATACAGAAGCCTAAGAAAAAGAGCTGATATTAATTGTTGTATAGAGAGAAACAATTTTGGTGAAATGTTTCCAACAATGATAATCAGGACGCTTTGGAGGCATCAGATCAAAAGTCTGATCGTTGGTCGCGTTAAGACCTTGAGTGTATATCCATTTTGGATATAAAGTAAGGTGGTACCGCGTATTATACGTCCTTATATAAGGGCGTTTTTTATTTTTTTAGGAGGAAAAACTATGGCCTATCAAATTCCAAGAGGGTGTCAAGACATCCTACCTCAACAATCTGTACAATGGCAAAAATTAGAAGAAATTTTCCGTACGTTTTGTTCGATGTACAATTACGATGAAATTCGTACACCTATGTTTGAACATACCAATGTGTTTAAAAGAGAAAATGATTCAAGCGATATGGTGAATAAAGAAATGTATACATTCCAAGCGCAAAATTCAAAAACATCGATCACTCTTAGACCAGAGGGGACAGCTGGTGTTGTGCGTAGTTTTGTCGAAAATAAAATGTATGCCAATCCGGATTTACCAGTCAAAATGTATTACATGGGTCCAATGGCTCGTCATGAACGTCCACAAAAAGGACGCTTACGTCTATTCAATCAATTTGGAGTAGAAGCATTAGGAGAAAAGTCTCCTTATATTGATGTAGAAACCATTATTTTAGGATATTCCATTTTGATGTCTTTAGGAATTCAAGATATCAAAGTATGTCTTAATACATTAGGAGATGATGCATCACGTAGTGCTTATCGTGAAGCATTAAAAGAATATTTCCAACCACATTTAGATGATTTATGTACGGATTGTAAACGTCGTTACCAACAAAATCCTTTACGTATTTTAGATTGTAAAGTCGATCATGATAAAGATTACATGAAAGATGCACCTAATATTACCGATTATCTAAATGAAGAAAGTAAAGAATATTTTAATACGGTAATTCGTTTATTAGAAGAGATGGAAATCCCATACGAAGTAGATGAAGGATTGGTGCGTGGATTGGATTATTATACGCATACAGTCTTTGAAATAGTTTCAGTAAATGATGAGATGGGTAGTCAATCTACTATTCTAGCTGGTGGTCGTTATGATGGTTTAATTCCATATTATGGAGGACCAGAAGGTATGAGTGGTATTGGATGGGCATTAGGAATGGAACGCTTATTGATTGCTTTAGAAGCAGAAGGCATTCATTTGAGTGAAAAACCTAGTTTAGATACCTACGTTATGTGTTTAGATGCAGCTGCTAAAGATTATGCATTCCAAACATGTATTGAATTAAGAAACAATGGGTATAGTAGTGATATGGATATGATGAATCGTTCTTTTAAAGGACAATTTAAAGCCGTTGACCGAAATAGAGCTGAATTTGCCTTATTAATTGGAAAAAAAGAAATGGAAGATAAAACCATTACGATTAAAGATATTCAAGCGAAAACGCAAGATACAATTGCTCAAAAAGATTTAATTGCGTATATGGATCAAAAGTTTTTGGAAGGTGATGCGAAATGATGCGAACAATTGAAAATGGAAAATTAAGAAAAGAACATGTTGGTCAACAAGTCCAATTAATTGGATGGGTTGCTAAAAAGCGTAACTTTGGACAACTTGTCTTTATTGACTTACGAGATCGTACTGGAATTTGTCAATTGGTCTTTGATGAAAGTTTTGCAGAAAAAACCAAAGACATCAAAAATGAATACGTTATTCAAGTCAGTGGAAATGTTGTAGCACGTAAAGATGTTAATCCAGATCTAGCAACCGGAGATGTAGAAGTACAAGTGAGTGATTGTACAATTATTAATGATGCGAAGACAACTCCATTGATTATAGCCGATCAAACCGATGCTTTGGAAGATACACGTTTAGAATATCGTTATCTAGACTTACGTCGTCCTATGATGCAAGAAAAATTAAAAATGCGTCATCAAATTAGTCGTAGTATGCGTCAATACTTAGATGATCATGACTTTATTGAAGTAGAAACGCCAATGTTAGGGAAAAGTACACCAGAAGGAGCTCGTGATTACTTGGTACCAAGTCGTGTACACCCAGGTTCCTTTTATGCTTTGCCACAATCTCCGCAATTGTATAAACAATTATTGATGATTAGTGGATTGGAACGTTATTATCAATTTGCTCGTTGTTTCCGTGATGAAGACTTACGAGCCGATCGTCAAACTGA
>CADBTK010000250.1 GCA_902797585.1 Erysipelothrix rhusiopathiae | reverse complement strand
CAGATCGAAGTGTTCCACAAGATACTCGACTGCGTGAGCGATACTGCCGCCGCTGAGATGAGAGCTGCGTACAAGGTAGGTTTCAAGGACGGCGTGGCTTTGATGAGGGAAGTTCAGGAATAACTGCTTAAACAACAATTAATGCAAAGGGTATGTTCTCCGTGATTGTCGGGGAACATATCTTTTTTAGAAGTTCTTTTATGACAAGCACTAAAGATACAATTTTCCCCAGTGAATAATACAGAATTAATTTTTTGAAGGGCTTGACTATTTGTGCAAATTGTGGTATAATTTAACGGAGTATAAAGTCCTAATGATATGGGCTTTTATAAAGAGAGGATTGCATTATGGCAAAGAAAAAAGTTGTACATGAAGAGCCTATGGAACAGGTGTTGTGGACGGCTGCAAACAAGCTAAGAAAAAATATGGATGCAGCGGAATATAAACACATCGTTTTAGGGTTAATCTTTTTAAAATACATTTCCGATAGTTTTAATGATCTGTATGAAAAACTTAAAGCGGGAGAGGACTCTTATGAAGGTGCTGATCCAGAGGATCCTAACGAATATCGTGCTGAAAATGTATTTTTTGTTCCCGAAAAGGCGCGTTGGACATTTTTAGAAAGCAGAGCTAAACTTGCTACAATCGGAAAAGATGTTGATAACGCAATGGAGGCGATAGAGGAATCAAATCCCAGTCTCCGTGGTGTTCTTCCAAAGGAATTCGCTAAGGATAAATTGGATAAGCAGTCTTTAGGAGGTCTTATAGACCTGATTGGAACTATTGCATTAGGTGATTCTGTTTCTAAATCTAAAGATGTACTTGGAAGGGTTTATGAATATTTCCTCGGTCAATTTGCACTTGCCGAAGGAAAGAAAGGCGGACAATTCTATACTCCATCTTGTGTTGTACAGTTGTTGGTTGAATTGCTACAGCCATATGAAGGAAGAGTTTTCGATCCTTGCTGTGGCTCTGGTGGAATGTTTGTACAAAGTGAAAAATTCGTAAATGCTCATAGTGATGTGTATCGTAAAAGCGGAGCGACATTTGATAATTTGTTTGATAAAGTTGTGTCAATTTATGGTCAAGAAAGTAATCAAACAACTTGGAGACTCTGTAAAATGAACTTGGCTATCAGGGGCATTGATAGTTCTAATGTGCGTTGGAATAACGAAGGATCTTTTTTAAACGATGCACATCAAGACTTAAAAGCTGATTTTATCATTGCAAATCCACCTTTTAACGATAAGGATTGGAGTGCAGAACTTCTTAGCTCTGATTATAGATGGAAATACGGAATGCCTCCCACTTCAAATGCTAACTATGCGTGGATTCAGCATTTTGTTAGTCATCTTGCTCCAACTGGAAAAGCTGGATTTTTACTTGCAACTAAATCATTGGCATCAGAATCGCAAGCAGAAACCACCATTCGTACTGGTATAGTAGAAGATAAATTGCCAGAATGTATTATTCTTCTTCCAGGTAAATTATTCTATACAACACCGGCACCGGTTTGTTTATGGGTTTTATCAAGAAATAGTTCTAAAAGAAATGATAAAACACTATTTATTGATGCTTCTCGTATTTTTACTGTTGTTGATAGAACGCATAATAAACTATCGACTGATGACATTCAAGCGATTGCTCAAGTATATCATTCTTGGATACACAATGATGGGAACTATGAAGATATTCCTGGATTCTGTAAGGTTGTAACAAACGATGATATAAAGAATAAAGGATGTTCTCTATACCCAGGCGACTATATTGGAATAAATGAAGAGCCAACAGATACAAAGAATCCTGACGAATCAAGATTGACAATTATGGGGAATATTCAACAGGCAAAAGAAGGTGTTGAGCAATTCAAAAAAAGTATAAATGAACTTTTTTGCGCTCTCGAACAGGAAGTATCCTCTGTCCCTGGAGAACTGATTACTTTTAAGTTATCTGATGTTTTATGTGAATCAGTTGAGGTATTAGGAGATCAAGAAGAACCTGAAATATTAACCTGTACAGAAAATGCTGGTCTTGTTCTTCAAAGAGAAAGATTTTCAAAACGTGTAGCAACAGAAGATACCAGTTCTTACAAAATTGTCCATAGAAATGATATTGTTTACAATCCATATCTTCTTTGGGCTGGTGCTATTGATCAATGCACGATAGTTGATAAAGGGATAACCTCGCCAGCCTACGTTGTATTATCTGTTAGAGATGGGTTTGCTCCAGCTTTGGTAGGTCATGTGTTAAAAACTGATTTTATGAAAAAGCACTACTGGAATATATCAATTGGAACACATGAACGTAGAAGAACTGCTCCAATAGACAAATTTTTGTCTTTGGAAATACAACTTCCTCCACTACCTGTTCAAAAACACATAATGGAGTTATTGGAGCAATTAAATTCACAAAATGATACAATTAATACAATTCAGAAATCATTAGTTGCTGCATTGGCAGGTATGAATGAATTTTACACCAAAAGGTAGGTGTGACTATGGCATTTCTATATGAATCAGAAATCGAAGAAATGGCTATTGATGAATTGCAAGCTCTTGGTTATACTTATATTTCGGGTAGCGACTTAACTCCCGAATCTGCACCAAACGAAAGGCATAGCTTTG
>CADBTK010000249.1 GCA_902797585.1 Erysipelothrix rhusiopathiae | reverse complement strand
CTAACCGGTCTACTAAACATCCCATATGGATTAAAAACCCAATTTGATCATCAGTTTTTAAATGGACAGAAAACAATGTTTCTAACTGACTTAAAAGAGGTAAAAAGGTCACTTCTAAGTCTGCGTGCGTAAAGATTTCAAATTGTTCAGTTAAATAGTCCAATATATCCAAACCCTCTTGGGTATCCGCAAACAATTCATGTATCGTGCGCGTACGACTAATCTCTTGATAGTCGACAAATGGAAGGTTAAAAATGTCTGGATTATACGTTCCAATCACTCCAATAATTCTTCCTGTAGACTGAATTTGATTCACTTGATGAATCAAATGTGCACGATCATCTGTATTAAAAGAAATAAAACGATAATTGTTGTGATCTTCTAATGTTAGTAAGTGATTTTTGATTGGTTCACTAATATTTTCTTTTGCGCCGGAAAGAACGATAATGATATCTTTCGCGAGCTTTCTCATCAGTGTGCTATCCATATATTCCTCTTGAATAAGATGGACAACTTGGTCAATCGTATTGCCCTCGTGACTATATTTACAACTAGCCATCACAAACAAAGTAATTGGCAATTCAAAGTAACGGATATCTATTCTTGTTTCTTCCATAATCGCGTTTAACATAATTTGAATCGAACCCATGTCGTAAAGAACCAATACCCCTTTTCCTTGATTACAATGAATAATCTTTTCTTTTAAACGCTCATAAGTGGTATCAATCTCTTCATCCAATGGAATATCAAAGGATTCTATAACACTGGTTGGCATTAATTCTCTAGTTACATCGGCCATGGAAGTAGCTATGCTTTCTCCATGCATCGCAACCAGCGTTACAACTTGCACACATTGTTGGGAATATTCAAAATCCAATGAAAGAAACAATGTGATAAAAATCGTTTCGTCTAAAGAGAATTTCACATTGAAACTTTTTTCTACTTCTTTAATAAAGGCTCGTGAGAATAAATATTCTTCTTCGTGCTGTTCCATAATTCGCAGTACTTTCTCATGAGATATTCTTTGTTTCGATTTAGTAATAAATGCATTGTCTAAGTGAAGACAAATTCCATAGTAGATTTTATTGGAATACACTTTATTAAATGTTTTCCCTGCTCGATCCACAAAATCACGAACCATATCTCTTAATTTTTGCGATACTTGTTTTTCTAATTTCTTATCGTCATAATCAATAACCAACTGTTCTAAATATTCATTGAGTTCTTGATCCATGTTGGCATAGACCAATGTATCCAAGTCTTTATTATTAATGGATGTTCCCAATAGCTTTCGCTTCTTATCTAGACGTTGGTATATGCTCTCACTTTTGTCGTTATGAAATACATGATAAGTTTGTCCTGCTTCAAAGATGTAAATATATTCCGCAACAATGACTTGCCTAAGTTCTTGTTGATGCGATTCATAATAAAGAAGTCCCTTGCGTACAACAGTAGGAAAATCTGATAAATCCATTTTTATATTTTGTTTCTTATTTGACCGAACTAGGGCATTGGCTACCCCAAATTGAATGGTATTTTCTAAATCGGTCATATTGTTGATGCAAGGAAATAACATCAAACATTGTAGAAGTCCTTGATTAACCTCAATACGACGGTTCAATCGTTTCGCTTCATTACGGAAGAAGCGTTCCACAAAATCAAAGCGTTCTTTCAATCCTCTTTCACTTAGTGGTGGTATCTCCACTACAAAATTGAAAAAAACACTAAAATCATGGGCACGACTTGCCTCACCTATGTGAACCAACAATACTAATTTCCATTGAGGATGGTTTTGACATTGATAAAAGATGTTATCTAATAAGCTAGAAGAAATATTGTCGGCATTTTTTATCAATAACATTCCGTTATTGCATTGATGGAACAATGAATGATCCGAGCACAATAAGTCTTCTAGTTGTTTGGTATCATAGTGAGATGCATCCAATACTTTATAAGGTGCGCCCGGTTTTAAAATCCCTTTGGAAATCGCAAATTGATATGTACTTTGCGCTAAATGAGAAATACCTACACCCTTTTGTCCTATATATAAAATATGAGGAATAGACAAAGGATAGCTGATGGCCGCTTTGGTATATTGAATGACATGTTTCAAACTAGAATCATAACCAATCATAGAAAGAAAACTTTCTTCATCCAGT
>CADBTK010000248.1 GCA_902797585.1 Erysipelothrix rhusiopathiae | reverse complement strand
TAAACTGTATTGGTTTGATGCCAAAGGAAAAGTCATCACCACTCGCAAAATGGAAGAGTTGGATTATGATAAAGCTAGCCAAGTTGCTAAAGAAGATTTTAAGGTTAGTACATCTTCGATTTATTTGGGATATGGATATGACAATCCTTGTTATGTCATAGAAGGAAAGAATCGTTTGATTCTTATTGACTTTGATACCTATGTCAAAGTGTTTGAAAGGGAGTTGAGATAAGATGAATCAAGAACAATGGTCAGCTGCTTATACCGATCGTCGTACATGGATTTTGGCTCATTTGGATCAACTTCATTTGGATTGCCAAGAAGCGATGATTTTATTGTTGATTGATTATGCCAATCAAATTGGACAACCCATTAGTCATGAAAGCTTAAGCCAAAAGACAAAATTGGATGATAATCAAATTGAAATGATTTTTAAACAATTATCAGAAAAAGGATATTTAGGAATTGAATTTGTCGATGGAAATCCTAAATTTAATATAGGTGGACTAGTAGAGTCTTTATCGGTGCAAGGACAACCTATTGAATATTCGGTGATTGAGCGATTTGAACAAGATTTTGGACGTCCACTTTCACCTAATGAAATGCAACGAATCTTAGATTTATCCAACCTTTATGATGAACGACGAGTTGTTGTTGCTTTAAATGAGGCAGTCGTTTATGAAAAACTAAGTCTAGATTATATCGAAAAAATTCTTGTTTCTTGGTCGAATAAAGGATTATCTATTGATGATTTAGAAAATGGGGTACGCTAATGCGTCCGAATGAAATCGTAGATGAAATGGAACGGATGTTTCCACAAGCACATTGTGAACTTGTACATGAAACACCATTTCAATTATTAGTGGCCGTTGTTCTATCGGCACAGACAACCGATGCTGCCGTAAATAAAACAACCCCTGCTTTATTTGAAAAATATCCAACAGCTCAGATGATGGCACTGGCAACGCCAAAGGAAATTGAACCCTACATTCAAAAGATTGGACTTTATCGAAATAAGGCAAAGTCCATTCATAGTTTAAGTGTGGATTTGATAGAGAAATTTGATGGAGTTGTTCCCAGTTCGTATAAAGATTTGATGTCTTTGTCAGGAGTTGGGAGAAAGACAGCCAATGTTGTTCGAAGCGTTGCTTTTGACATTCCTAGTTTTGCGGTAGACACGCATGTGGAACGTATCTCTAAACGTCTAGGATTGGCCAAACCATATGATAGTGTAGACAAGGTAGAAGAAAAACTAAAGAGAAAAATTGATCGGGATCGATGGAATCAAGCGCATCATGATTTTATCTTCTTTGGAAGATATCATTGCACAGCGCGTAATCCTAAATGTGATGCTTGCCCATTTGTCTCCTTTTGTAAAAAAGATAAATATAAATAAAAGAGAAGGTTATTTTTTAGATTCCTTCTCTTCTTTATTTTTAAGATACATGACATTTAATCCTTTAAAGATTAAATTTTGATCATAGACATCAATTAAGTTGGTATGGTTATGAATCACATTACCCAAACCACCTGTCGCAATAACTTTCATATCTGAGCATCCTGTTTCTTTTTTGAATTGTTGGATGGTGTATTCCACACCTCCAAGGTATTGGAAGAATACTCCTGCTTGCATTTCTGTTTGTGTATTGCGAGCTAAGATTGTTTTTGGTTTTCGAATTTCAATTTCAGGTAATTGTGCCGTTTGATCCCATAATGCATTGGCTCCTGTTTCAATTCCAACACTAATGGCTCCGGCTTTAAAAACTCCATCTTTATCGACAAAGTCATAAGTGGTGGCGGTTCCAAAGTCAATAACCAATAATGGACCTCCATATTCATGATAAGCCCCTGCGCAATCTGCAATTCGGTCGGCCCCAACACTACGAGGGTTTTCTAATTGAACGCTAATTCCGCTTTTGATTCCTGGTTGAACAATGATGGGTTCAATTCCGAAGAATTTGATAACCCCATTGACAATGCTGTGCATAACTTTTGGAACAACGCTACAAATAATAACATCGTCAATTTGTTCGGATTGAATATGGCTAGTTGTCGCAAATGTTTTTAACATTCCTCCGAATTCATCGCTAGTTCGACGAACTTTAGTGGTCATACGATAACGTCCTAACAATTCACCATTGTCAATCACACCCATCGTGATGTTGGTGTTTCCTATATCTATCGCTACTAACATTTATTGTTTTTCCTTTTCTAATTGAATCATTTGATCCAATATTTTATATCCTAATTCACTTTTGGTACATTTTGGCCAATGTTCCAATGTGTCTTT
>CADBTK010000247.1 GCA_902797585.1 Erysipelothrix rhusiopathiae | reverse complement strand
ATCCTGTTTGAATCCCTATCGCTTTGACTACTTCTTTTTCTTTCTTTTCTTCTTTTTGTTCTGGCTGTTCTTTTTTATCCTTTTCTGGTTTTGATTCATCCAATGGATCAATCATACAAACTTCAACCACTATTTGATTTTCTTTAAAGAATGCAGAAACAAGCGTTTGTAGATAGTCAGCACTTGGAACATAGAGTTTCAACGTCCAGTTTTCTGGTGGTTCATTTGTGCATTCAATTAATGCACGATAGGCTTGATACGCTTGTGGAGTATCAAAATCTCTTTCTTGGTATTCTACGCCATCTGTGTAATAATGCACCGCATTTTGTGTAATGTTGTACATATATGAATCGGTTAATCCAAATTGTTCCTTCAATCCAAGCGTGTCATATAAGTAACCATTGTAGATAACTCTTCGTAATGCTTGAATAATTTGTAGTCCTGATAGGTTTGGATTGTTGAAATGTTGACCCGTTATAGCTTGATCGATTTCGTATTCTTTATAGTATACATATTCCATATGTTCCACATCCAAGTTGATTGGTCCAGATTTTCTGAAGTTAATACAGAATACAGTATCTTCTATTTGCGCTTCTTCTTTGGTCATTACCATTTTGGCATAGGTACGATTGATTTCATCTCGTTCATATTTTGTATAAGAAATGTAGTTATATCCGTGAACATCTGCTTGGTCATCCACCAAAGAAAAATAATATGGCTTAGCAATTTTCCATCCTTTTGGTGCAGAACGTTCCACTAATACATAATCACCAATTGGTAATCGCACTTTATGAACACTACCATCACTTGTCCAAGAATCAACCACTACACCATCTTTTAAAATTTCTAACAAAGCTCCAATAACCGGATTGTTCTTTGTATCTTTTTTAACGATGTGTACAGTAATCAATGTTTCCGTTTCTTCCGGCATCTTTGGATCTAATACATATAAATAACTGTATCCAAATTGTCGATAAGATAAAACATACGATTCTTGTGTTTCATCATTTTCTACAATAGACTCTACTCCAAATGTAGTATTTGGTAATAGTTGTGTATAAAGACCCATTGGAATAATCGTATTGATGTATCCAATTCGATTTGATCGTTGCGTTGTCACAATTGGATCTTGCACCAATGTACGTGTTCCGTCTTCACTAATCGCATATAAACGTGTAGTTACTCGATAATCTGTATCTGGATGTTTTACAGATACATCTATTTGTGCACTTAATTCCACACCTTCTTGCGCCTGTTGTCTAGAAATGACTGGAACTTGTAAGCTATTGGTATTATCTCCAAGAATTAATCGAGACCCAAATCTTGGATCAAATCCCGTATTCACAATGTCCACTGCATAATTTAATTGGCTATAGTCCGTATTGTATTGTAAGTTTCCAACTGCATTTGGATCTATCCCATAAGTATCCACCGAATTCCAACTTTGAGCAATAAATCTTGCCCATAATCGACCCGAAAGTCCTAGGTTAACACTTACATCATGCAACGTACCACTAATCAAGCCTGTCGAATCAGCATTAGCCGTAGTAATCGTAGAGAATGTCCGATCGGTTCTTTCGTGATAGAAATATACATATACGAGATATCCAGTATATGGTTGAGCCCCTTCTAATGTGTAATTGCTATTGAATTGTTCGCAATCCGTCACACGAGCTACTGCCGCTTGTTCTGTAGTAGCAACAGAAGTTTGATCATTTACAACCACTTCTAAATGTCCCTCTATTTGTTCTTGAACCTTTAGTGACTCACTTTCTGTTTCATTGTCCAACTGTTCACTATCTGTTTTCTCTTCAGGTTCAATTGTCGGCTCTTCTTCCAACTCAGGCTGAGAACTTTCCTCTTCATTAGTAGGTTGTGGCAAAACTATATCGTCTTCCGCCATTTCTTCTGCACATATTTCAATCTTTGAAAAACTCAATACAAATCCTAAACAAAAGAATGTGAATAAGAGCAATAAATACTTTCTCCCTTTCAAATGTTCACCTCCTTTCCGTCTTTATTGCTTCTATTGTAACAAAAAAAAAAGAAGGTTTTAACAAACCTTCCAATTTGGATAAAACTGAATTCCATTTTTTATCATACGGTGGATTAATGGACGTCCTAATGTTTGATAATAATGATCAATGGTTGGCACTTGTAAAACCAACAAATCTGCATTCTTTCCTATTTCAATACTACCTCTATCTTTTAAATGAAACTCTTTGGCAGGATTGGACGTTACTGCCTGCAACAAGATTTGCGAAGAGATTTGATGTTCATTAAATAACATATAAGACAACGGTTGGAAACTATAAATATAAGATCCTGGTCGTCCAAACCCGCAAGATAGAATAAACTCTTCTGGTTTTTGTTTATGATACTCTTTTCTATTTTCAATAATTGGAATAGAAGGATCATTTTTT
>CADBTK010000246.1 GCA_902797585.1 Erysipelothrix rhusiopathiae | reverse complement strand
TTTATGCGCATCCAGAAAAGAACTATTTCCACTTTGTGTGGCATATCTTTATCAATCTAGCTTCTATTCTTCATTTCATTGCTATCGCATTTTTCATCAAGTAAAAAGGTTGGTTCTACCAACCTTTTAAAATAGTCTTAAGATATCGTTATATGTCGCAAATAATAATAAGGCAATAAGAACAAAGAAACTTGTCATGATTATTTTTTCCATCATTTCGGATGACATCTTTTTTCCTAACAATTTTTCTAAGGCCATCATTAATACACGACCTCCATCCAATGCAGGTATTGGAAGTGCATTGAAAATCCCAATGTTTAATGAAATCAATCCACATAAAGATAAATAACTGGCTAGTCCCATTTGCGCTGTTTTTGAAGTGACTTGGAAGATACCCACTGGTCCGGATATATTTTCTAATCCTTGCCCTTTTACTAACATGGCTAATGATCGAAAAATAGCCGATCCTGCATATAAAAAATTTTGTGTTCCTATTTGAACAGATTCCCAAGGACTACATTGACGATAGGTTGCTAAAGATCGGAAACCTAAATAATAGATTTGATCTTCTTCATCATACATAGGCTCAACTTGAACATCAAATGTTTCCTTATCTCGTTGAATGGTTAATGTCAAAGTATCGTGGTGATATTGTACATATTCCAATAATTCAGTATGTGTTTTTGGTTTAACACTTTCCTTCCCATCACTTACTTGGATGATTTCATCACCTTTTTGTAAACCAGCTTGTTCAATGCCACTACCCTCTACTACTTCATAAATAATTGGTTTTGGCTCTTCGGCAACTTTACCACTTGCTAAGGCAATCCCCACAAAGATAATCCAAGCTAAGGCAACATTCATGGCAATCCCTGCCATCATAACAAGGAATTGTTGCCACCATGTTTTATTATTCAAGCGTTTTTCAGCCGGAACATCTTTCAACCAATCATCTTGTTCATCTTGGCTTCCATCTTGTTCTCCAGCCATCATGACATATCCACCAAGTGGAAAGGCACGAATTGAAAACATTGTTTCTTTTCCTTGTCTTTGATATAAAGCTGGGCCCATCCCAATAGAGAATTCTTTACAAAAAACTCCAAAGTGTCGAGCTACAATAAAGTGTCCGAATTCATGAATCGTTACAATAAAACTCAACATGAAAACAAATGCTACGATTCCTATTAATAAATCCATACAATTCCTTCCTTCCTTCCTAGAAAAAGAATGGGAGTAATACTGTTAATAAAAGTAAATTCATCATCAATGAATCCACACGGTCTAAAATTCCTCCATGCCCTGGTAGTAGGTTTGAAAAATCCTTAACACCAAAGGTACGTTTAATCGCCGAGAAACTCAAATCTCCTACTTCTGCTACCACTGGACATAATAAACAAAGTAGCACAACCAAAGTAGTATTTAAACCATGAAAACTCAACAATGAGATGATTAAACTAAATATGGCTCCAAAAATCCATCCTCCAAAGAATCCTTCCCAACTTTTCTTTGGAGATAAACGTGGGTTCATTTTATGTCTTCCAATTTTACGCCCCACAAACCAAGCTCCGGTATCGGAAGCATAGGTTGCTAGTACGATCACTAATAAATACCAATGATAATTTACCAACCAACCAATGGTGCGATAAATCATAGAAAAAATGAGAACATATGTTAAACAAAAAAACCCATCTATAACATTTACATCTTCAAAAAAGATTGTCATTGTCCATAATAATACAATGGACAATGTTAATACAGTCATTGTGTAATGTTCTGGGATAAAACGCATAGCCAGCACTAAGATAAATAATAGTGGAACCAATCCTTTTGGCCATTTATTACTAGCAGGATTGGCTTGCACCCATTCTAGTGCAGACATCCCTACAACAAACAATGCCAATATTTCCAATGGGATCGATCCGAATATTAAAGGAATAGCGACAACGGCAATGATTCCAAGGGCCGTTAATACTCTTTGTTTCATTCGCTCAATCCTCCATATCTACGATCTCTACTTTCAAATTCTTTAATACAATCTTGTAAAGCTGCTTCATCAAATTCAGGCCAAGCTAATGGTGTAAAGATAAGCTCCGCATAGGCAATTTGCCACAATAAGTAATTTGAAATACGAAGTTCTCCACTAGTACGAATCATTAAATCGATATCTTCTGGAACAAATAAATATTGCGATACTTGATCTTCTTCAATATTGATATCAACTTTGCCATCTAATACATCTCGGGCATATTGACGCATTCCTAATACCAATTCTCTTCTTGATCCATAATTAATCGCAAAACATAATTCCAATCCTGTACATTGGCTAGTTTTAGCGACAGCATCATTGATTACATCTTGTGTTGATTGAGGGAATCGATCGATTTCTCCTGCAAAACTAACACGGATGTTATTTTTTAATAAGTCTTTTAAGTATTGAGAAAAGAAAACGCTTGGTAGCTTACACAAGTAAGAAACTTCATCTTCTGGTCGCTTCCAGTTCTCTGTACTAAAGGCATATAAGATTAATTTTTGTACACCTAGACGTTGTGCTTCTAAGGCAATGGTCTTTACATTTTGTGCCCCTTGTTTATGACCGGCAGTTCGTGGTAAACCTTGCGCTTTGGCCCATCGTCCATTTCCATCCATAATAATGGCAACCGTTTTGGGTGTCATATCGATCCCTCATTTCTAAAAAAACCCAAAGAGTATTGGGTTTTATACGCTTAATATATCTGCTTGTTTGTTTTCGATGATTTCATCGATTTTTTTACTAAATTTATCGGTTAATTTTTGTGAATCTTCCAATGCAGCTTTTTCTTCATCTTCACGCAATTCTTTATCTTTTTTAATCGCATCATTGGCATCACGACGAATATTACGAATCGCAACTTTGGCTTCTTCTCCATATTTATGTGCTTCTTTAGCTAATTCTTTACGACGATCTTCTGTTAAAGAAGGTACTTGGATACGAATGATATCCCCTTCTGCTTGAGGATTCAATCCAAGATTAGCCGCTTGAATAGCTGCTGCAATATTCTTAATAATAGAACGGTCATAAGGTTTAATCACCAATTGTGTTCCTTCTACTACTTGAATAGAAGCCATTTGGTTAATTGGAGTAGGTGCTCCATAATAATCCACTTCAACTCGGTCTAAAATTTGAGAGTTGGCACGACCAGTACGAATTGTACGTAAATTGCTTTCTAAATTTTCAATCGCATGTTGCATGCGAGATTCAGCTTTTTCTAAAATTTCACTCATATTATTTCTCCTAATCTTTTTTCTTTGTGATTACAGTTCCATTTACTTCTTGTTTGACTGCTTTTAAGATGTTTCCACCTTCATTCATGTTGAAGACAACCAAATCAATATCATTATCCATACACATACTAATTGCGGTTGAATCCATTACTTGTAATCCTTTATTTAAGACATCCATATAGTATAAACTATCGAATTTTTCAGCATTTGGATTTGTTTTTGGATCGCTATCGTATACTCCATCCACTCCATTTTTAGCCATAAGGATAACATCGGCTCCAATTTCGCTTGCTCGTAATGCAGCAGTAGTATCTGTACTAAAGTATGGTGAACCTGTTCCAGCTCCAAAAATAACAACACGTCCTTTTTCCAAGTGACGAATGGCACGACGTAAGATATATGGTTCAGCGACTTGTTGCATATGAACCGCTGTTTGTACACGTGTTTGTACACCAACTTGTTCCAATGCATTTTGAACCGCTAATGCATTAATAACTGTTCCTAACATTCCCATGTAGTCAGCTTGTGCACGGTTCATACCCATTTCGCTCATCATTTTTCCACGTATAAAGTTTCCACCCCCGACGACAACGGCCAACTCTACACCAGATTCTTGAACTTCTTTTAATTCAAGCGCTAAACGATGCAATACATCTGCATCAAATGGTTGTCCATTACCTGCAAGAGCTTCTCCACTGATTTTCAATAGAACTCGTTTATACATATGAAATCTCTCCTTTAAATTCAAAACAATTATACAATAGTTTAATATCAAAAACAAAAAAAAGAAACTGCACAAGACAGTTTCTTATATTGGAATTAACCTTTGATTTGAGACATAACTTCTTCAGCGAAGTTTTCTTCTTTTTTCTCCATTCCTTCTCCTACTTGGAAACGAACAAATTTAACTACTTCTGCATTTTGTTCTTTCAAGTATTGAGAAACAGATTTTTTAGGATCCAAGAAGAATTCTTGGTCAGCTAAACATAAATCTTTGAAGTGTTTTTTTACTTTCCCAGCTAAGATTCCTTCTAAAACTTTTTCTGGTTTACCAGCCATTTTAGGGTCATCTTTCATCATTTGAGATTGTAATTCTTTTTCGTGGTTTAATTCATCAGCAGGAATGTCTGCTTCAGTTTTGTAAATAGGAGCCATAGATGCTACTTGCATAGCTAAGTTTTTAGCTACAGTTTCATCATTTGTTCCTTTTAATACAACGGCAGAAGAGATTGTTCCACCCATGTGCATGTAAGTTCCGAATACTTCATCATCCGCTTTTTCTAATACATTCACACGACGGAAACTAATTTTTTCTCCGATAGTTGCTGTTGCATCAACGATCAAGTCGTTCACTGTTCCTTCAGATGTAGAAACTTCTAAAGCAGCTGCATCACTAGCAGGTTTTGCTTCTAATAAAGCTTCTTGTAATACATCTAATACGTGTAAGAATTTTTCGTTTTTTTTTTTTTTTTTAGTTTCAGAGTTTACTTCGAACAATACAGCTGTGTTTCCACTAGTGGCAACACGAGTCAATCCTTCAGCAGCAATACGTCCAGATTTTTTATCAGATTTTGCGATTCCTTGTTCACGCAACCAGTCAATGGCTTTTTGCATATCTCCATCAGTTTCGGTCAATGCTTTTTTACAGTCCATCATTCCGGCACCTGTTTTTTCACGTAACTCTTTTACTTGAGCTGCAGTAATCATACAAAGTCCTCCTTAAATTATTCAGCAGTTTCTGCTTTTGCTTCAACAACTGGTGCTTCTTTTACAGCTGGTTTTTCTTCTGTTTTTTCAGCTGGTTGAGCATCACGTTGTTGGTTACGGTTGAAACGACGGTTACGACGTTCTTGTTGACGACGACGACGTTCTTCATTACGTTGACGACGACGACGTTCGTTTTCAGCAATTTGTTCTTCTACACGTTTGATTACATCATCCATGTTTACATCGTCTTCAGTGTCTTCTAAGTAAGCTTGTTCTAAGACACCTTGTTTTGCATCTACGATTGCATCTGCTAACAATGTAGTAATCAATTCAATTGAACGGTTAGAATCATCGTTAGAAGCGATTGGGTATGTAGCGTCATCTGGATCACAGTTTGTATCCAACATTGCGAATACAGGAATTCCCAATTTTTTAGCTTCAGCTACTGCATTGTGTTCTTCCTTAGGGTCAACTACGAATACAGCATCTGGCAATTTTTTCATTTCTTTAACTCCACCTAAAGAGTTTTCTAATTTTGCTTTTTCTTTACGTAAGTTCGCTTGTTCTTTTTTAGTGTAAACTTCAATTTTTCCACTTGCTTCCATTTCTTCAATTTCAATCAAGCGACGAACACGTTTTTGGATAGTACGGAAGTTAGTTAACATTCCTCCTAACCAACGTTTGTTTACATAGAAACTTCCAGAACGTAAAGCTTGTGCTTCAATAATGTCAGCAGCTTGTTTTTTAGTTCCTACGAATAATACTTTTCCACCATTTTCACTGATGGTTTTCAATTCTTGGTATGCTTCTTCAATTTCATCCAAGGTAATGTTTAAGTCTACAATGTAAACTCCGTTTCTGCTGGTGTAGATGTATGGTTTCATCTTTGGGTTCCAGCGGCGAGTTTGATGTCCGAAGTGAACACCAGCCTCTAATAATTTTCTCATTGGTACAATTCTTGACATATAAGTCCACCTTTCCGTTACTCCTCCATCATTTCAAACGAATGCAACACCCTTGGGTGCACGGGCAAACGAATCCATGATGTGTGTATTTTGCACACTCGTGCCGATTTATCATATCAAATCGTGTTCTATAATTCAACAAAAGAAATAAAAAAATGAATCAGGATACAATTTTTTTCTGATTCATTTAATTATGCTTCTATATAGCTTCTATACCAGAAAGAAAGTTTCTTTCTTTATTATCTGTACACACTAGTTTTCCATTGTATGTTTGATCTATGGTTCCCTTTTTAATAACGACCCATTTTTTATCTACCTTATGAAATATTGTTCCAGAATAGTTCCAGTCTAGAGCTCCTTTATTAACATAATAATACTTTCCATTCTGTACGCTTTTGGCAAGCCCATTATATTTCCAATCCAAAGCTCCTTTGTTGCAGTAATACCACTTTCCATTTTCAACACTTTTAGCAAGTCCAGTAAAAGACCAGTCCAAGGCTCCTTTACGAGCAAAATACCAGCGTCCATTTTGAATCGATTTTGCGATACCAGTAAAACTCCAATCTAAAGCCCCTTTTCTAGAGAAATACCACTTTCCATTTTCGACACTTTTAGATAATCCAGTAAAATTCCAATCCAAGGCACCCTTTTTACAATGATACCATTTACCGTTTTCAATACTTTTGGCCACTCCAGTGAAATTCCAATCAAGAATTCCTTTTCTACAGAAGTACCAACGACCATTCTCAATGCTTTTAGCAATCCCTGTATAAGTCCCTGTTGTTCCCTTTTGTACAAATGTCCATTTCCCTGTAGTTGGATTTAGAACAATTCCTACATACTTTACATCTTGGAAACCATTACGAAGGAAAAGATATTGTTTACTTTTTTCCTCTAAATATAATCCTGTGGCATTTCGATCAATCTTTCCAAATCGATACATA
>CADBTK010000245.1 GCA_902797585.1 Erysipelothrix rhusiopathiae | reverse complement strand
GATGCGATTGAACAAGCAGATTTAATTATTTATGGAATTGGTTCTTTATATACGTCTATTATGCCCAATTTAATTATTCCAGAAATATCAAAAGCTATTGAAAAAAATCAAAGCCCAAAAATCTATTTTTGTAATGCCATGAGCCAACAAGGAGAAACCGATGGGTATTCTGTAGAAGATCATATTCGTGCTATTGAAAAACATTCTTTTGAAAATGCCGTTGATCTTGTGGTAGTGAACCAAAGTTATATTCCTCAATCAATCTTAGAACGTTATGCACAAGAAGGATCCAAACCATTACAGTTGGCAGAAAGTCAACATCCATATGGAATCTTACAACGTCTTTTGGTACAATTTGATGCATTGGGGCGTATTCGTCATAACCCTGATGCGGTTAAGAATGTCGTAGCCGAAATATTAACAAAAATAGAGAATAAGGAGGATCTACGTGTCCTTTGCAAGTGAAGCGAAAAATCAAATATGTAAAGAAGAATTGAATGATCAACAAGCCAAGGCACAATTATGTGCCTTATTTCAAATGCGTGCTAGTTTAAATATGAATCGTGGGGGATGGTATTTATCTTACCAAACAGAAAATGCCAATATTGCCAAACACGTTTTTCAAATCGTAAAACGTTTATATCAAGTAGAACCACGATTGTCTGTTATTAAGAAAATGCGATTAAAGAAAAATAATATATATCGCATTGAAGTATTGGCAAAAGCTACCTATATTCTAGAGGACTTAATGATATTAACGGATAAAGGATTACAAGTGCGTCCAATGCGAAAAATGGTTGCCTCTGATACGATGGCTCGCAGTTATCTTCAAGGATGTTTTCTAGCCAGTGGTAGTATCAATGATCCAAAGACATCTAATTATCATATGGAAATCTCTTGTCAACATGAATCGTTGGCTATTTCAGTACAAAAACTAATGCAACGATTTCACTTGCCGGCAAAAGTTGTAGTTCGTAAAAATAACTACATCGTATATTTAAAAGCAGGAGATAAAATTGCTGATTTCCTACGTTTATGCAATGCCAGTCAAGCATTATTTGAATTTGAAGATTCACGTATTCAACGTGATTTCTATAACCAATTGACTCGGTTAGATAATTGTGAATTAGCCAATGAGATGAAAACATTAAAAGCGGCCCAAAAACAACTCGATTATATTGAAGTATTGGAAGCCAATGCATCTAAAGTACGAATTCCAGAGAAGATTCAACACGTAATAGAAATTCGTAAACAATTTCCTGATGCGAGTATGAATGATTTATGTACGGAAGTATATCGTACCTATGGAGATGTCATATCTAAATCTGGGATGAAACATCGATTACATAAGATTAAAGAATTAGCATTGCCATTTATGGAAAAGGAGGACAATGATGCGTAAATTAGTATTTCTTTTAATGACTCTTTTTCTATTGACAGCTTGGCGATCCAATGTGGAATTACAGAAACAAACATTTACAATCGAACTAGGTTCAGACGTATTTGCCAATCCTTCTTTATATGTTAAGGATCCTCATAATTATGATTTGAGTGATGCTAAGATATTGCCTATTTCACAAGGAATTCAAAAAGTTGATAACCGATTTGTCAATTCAAATAAACAATATATGGTTCCAGGTGAATATGATTTTCAATTCTCAAAAGGGTCTACTAAGATTCCTTTTAAGATTAAAATTAAAGATACACAACCACCAGTAACCAATAAAAACCCTAGTACTATTAAGATTAGTTTAGGACAAGCGATAAAATGGCAAGATTACTTTGAAGCCAGTGATTTATCGGGTGTTCGCTATGAATCTGATCCTATCATTAATACTTCGGATACTGGTTCTCATGAAGTTAAAGTCACCATCAGTGATCGTTTTGGTAATGCGGTTGAAAAAGATGTGACGGTTAAAATTAGTTAAGATATAATAGGGAAGATGAAAAAAGCTGATAAAATACTAATCTTTTTTATCATGATGGCATCGATTCTTTTTCTATTATTCTTTATTAAGAATCCAAAAGAAGCCCAAGTTGCTGTTGTGAAAATCAAGAATCAAGAAGTCATGCGATTAAATTTAAATGAAGATCAAAAAGTCTCTGTGAAAGGAACACTAGGCGATGTTGTGATTGAGATAAAAAATCATCAGGTGGCTGTTGTTCAAGAAAATAGTCCTCAACACGTATGTTCCATTCAAGGCTATGTGTCCAGTCCTAGTACACCAATCATTTGTTTACCTAATGATGTGGTTGTAGAAATTGTTGGTTTAGAATCAAGTGAGGATACGACCATATCATGACGAATAAAAAAATAGTGATTCTTGGCTTTTTGATAGCGACTGGAATTATTCTTCAATTAATGGAAAGTCTATTGCCTTTTTTTATTGTCGTTCCAGGCTTTAAAATTGGATTGGCAAATATTATTGTTCTAGTTGCCTTAGAATTGTATGGTCCTAAAGAGATGGTGATTGTAGGACTTACTCGCGTATTATTGGCTTCTTTATTACAAGGGACAATCTTTTCTATCTCTTTTTGGCTTTCTTTATCCGGAGCCATCATTTCCATGTTATTTATGATTTTTGGAAAAAGAGTAAGAGTTTTTTCTTTATTTGGAATAAGCATACTAGGAGCAATAGGACATCATATTGGACAAGTATGTACCATTACATTTTTATATCAACAATATTATATGCAAGTATATTTACCACTATTACTTGCCTTATCGATACCTAGTGGTTTACTAATCGCATCGATTGCACAAGTTGTGATTGAACGAATGAAAAGTAGAAAGGAAGGTTGGCATGGCTGATCATTTTTTAGGATCTTTAAAAGATATTGAAAGAGCAATGCAAAAAGATATGTTTTCTTATTCTGCACAGACCATGCTACGCCTTGATGAAATGGCACTGGCAATGGTTGACCAACCATTAAGTGATAATGATTATTTAAAAGTGTTAGAACTCTATGGGCGAAAATATGATAAAGAACAAAGAGGAAAAGCAAGAACATATTGTGTAATGCGTATGCAACAAGTTGTACGCGCGAAACGAAATGAAAAACTTCAAAAAGAATTTCCAAACTTAGAATTCTCAAAGACTATCGATCCATATACCGCTGAATTTTTAAAAGGACATAAAAATTATCATAAGTATTATAGTGATACCTTTCGTTTGAATCTATTGCGTTTGGATGTTGGACTGACAATCGCAATGATGATTTTTTTAGTATTAGTAATGAAGATGTCTTTCTTTTTAGGATGGGGATTATCCATTGCCTTCTTTTTTGGATTATTCTTCTTTGGAATCTATTATTCCTTTCCTAGAATTATGGACGATCAATATGATACATTGATACAAAGTGTGGATCCTAATTGTGAAGTAGTAGATAAATATTCACGAAATAACTTGTAATCATTTTTCAAAAAGTTAAAATAAATTTATACGGAGAATTTACTTTATGCCAGAAATGAAAAACATTCCAAAAGCAACTTATCAACGATATCCAATTTATCTTAAGGCATTGCGCCGCCTTCATTCCAATGGAATTGATCGAGTGATGTCAAAAGATTTGGCGGAAATGGTGAATATTGAATCGACAACCATTCGTCGTGATTTTTCTTTTTTAGGAAATCTAGGAAAACAAGGTTATGGGTATGATGTTGCTAAGTTGGTTGAAATTTTTAATAAAGAATTAGGGATGGACTTTGATGAAAAGATTATCCTTATCGGAGCAGGGAACTTAGGTCGTGCTTTGATGAATTATAATAAATGGGATTATGTCGTTGGAGAGATTGTTTGTGCTTTTGATAGCGACAAAGAAAAATGTGGGACCAAATTTGGGATCGACGTTTATCCTATTAGTGATATTTCTAATAAAATACCCAAAGGATGTCATATTGCGATATTGACAATTAGTCAAAATGTTCAAGAAACCGTTGATTTACTTATTGAGAATGGAATCAATGGAATCGTTGATTTTACCCATCAACATTTTGATGTGCCAAAAGGTGTTGTTGTTAAATATGTAGATGTGGTATCATCAATTCAGGAATTGGTATTTGAATCCAATCCCCGTAAATAATTTTAAGCAAAGAAACAGACACTCATCTAGAACTGATTGAAACAGCGACTTGTGGTTGGTGAAAGACAAGACAATCAACTGGATATAGAGAAACAGCTGTGGAGCTAAACTGGAGAAATCATAGTAGACAGTTTCGTTTAAGACGCGTTAAGTCTTTTAAAGAGCATACTTTATGTATGAAGCAGGATGGCACCGCGGTTTATCGTTCCTACATTTGTAGGAACTTTTTTATTGTTAGGAGGAATTAGTATGTTAGTAAAAAAATTAATGGCAGATCCACAAGCAATGGATCAAAAAGAAGTAGAAATACAAGGGTGGGTAAGAACCAACCGTAATTCAAAAAATATTGGTTTCTTAGTATTAAATGATGGATCTTGTTTTTCCAATGCACAAATCGTATATAAAGATACATGTGCTGACTTTGAAACAGCAACTAAAATTACATTAGGTTCAGCAGTAAGTATAAAAGGAGTTTTTGTTCATACACCAGAAGGAAAACAACCTTTTGAAATTCAAGCAACTTCTATTGAAGTATTAGGATTATCTGATCAAAGTTATCCTTTACAAAAGAAACGACACACATATGAATATATGCGTGAAATCCCACATATTCGCCCTAGAGCCAACGCATATTATGCGATGTTTAGACTTCGTTCGGTATT
>CADBTK010000244.1 GCA_902797585.1 Erysipelothrix rhusiopathiae | reverse complement strand
TTTATACAAATACTTAATTTGAATAATAAAAAAGAAAAAAACTATATTTCTTTCAAATTCAAAAAAATACCAAAGAACAAAACAATTCACGTCTTCCTTCAAAATAATACTTCAGTTTAGAACAAGTAATGACTTTCCAAATCTTCGAGGACGATTCAAAAAATATATTTTACCAGAATACACAAGATTGTTTATAGACTTTGTCTTATCTATATATACATATTTATCTATTAATATGCATTCAAAATCTTGGATACCTATTGGATATTTCATATTAGTCTTTCAAATATCTAATAACTCTACAAGGATTTCCTGCGGCTAAACAATCTGAAGGGATATCCTTGGTTACAACACTTCCTGCACCAATAATGCTTCTCGCACCAATTGTAACTCCTTTTAAAACTATAGAATGAGCACCAATCCACACGTCATCTTCTATTACTATCGGTGCAGACATTGTTCCTTCATT
The DNA here is from genome assembly GCA_902797585.1 of Erysipelothrix rhusiopathiae. Taxonomy (GTDB): domain Bacteria; phylum Bacillota_I; class Bacilli_A; order Erysipelotrichales; family Erysipelotrichaceae; genus RUG14284. The sequence continues at coordinate 4,663 of CADBTK010000244.1, read as the reverse complement.
ACTTGTACGTCTTACCCTGTAATCTATCGGATGAGTATCTGTATCAATCAACAAAACACAAGCACCAATCTTGACATTATTACCGATAGTTAATTTGTCATGAATCCACATTCGTGTACTACTCATGCCAACATTATCTCCTATACATATCTCTGCATCTGCACAATCTGTATAAAAAGAACCTTGAAGATTAGCAGAAATGGGATTGATATGGTCACCATTGGTCATACAAAAATTATCACCTATGCTTATTTTTCCTGCCCCTGCAACAGAAACCTTTCCTAAAACATTTAGACAATATCCATAACTAATTTTTTTAGACTTAAAGTAAAGTCTATTATATTTTGGTAAAAACGCCATCCTAATTATCTTCGGCAGAACAAAAAGCCTAACAAAAAAATCAATTAGCATTTATGACATCATTATAAGTTTGCAACAACTCAGATACTATCTGCTGAGGATTATGACGTTCAAGAGCATCTAAAGACGCTTTTTCTCCAATCTCAAGATTTAATTTCGGATTGTCAAATAAATACTTTATCAAATAAGCAGACTGGTATGGATCATTTGCAGGAACCCAAAAACCAGTATCCTTATCACGCACAATTGTTGACAATCCACCCACAAAATTCACAATAGGTGTACACCCACACATTTGAGCCTCAATAACAGCGTTAGAACTATTCTCAATATAAGAAGAGTGAACATATACAGTTGCCTGTGAATGAGCCAAAACAATATCTCTTGCTGAAGCCACTCCTCTCAATTTCACATTAACATCAGATGGTAATATATGTAAACTCTTTTGGAAATATTCAGGTAAAACATTTCCATAAACATTCCATTCAAAATCCATACCAAGATAATGCTTAAGACAATAAGCAGTCTTTAAGATTAAATCATATCCTTTATAGTATGGATATGAAATAACTGTATTTATTGTCAATTTGTCCGGAAGGCTTCTTTTCAAAGGATGATAAAACGGCTCACGCATGATTTCTTCTCCAAAATGATACACACGTTCATTATTAAAAACAAATGAAGTCCTTTTATCCCAATCTGTTCGCCCTATAACATGTTTAATATTCTTAAGAATAATCCTTTCTCTATAACAATTTCTTTCCCACCACAAATTCCAATAATAACGTTGTATTACACGAATAGGATTCCAATCCTTAAAAACAAAATCAATTTTAGACATTCCTGGAGGAAATAAAACATCTTTACATGGGTTCAACGTACCCTGAATGTGTAGAACACAAGGAACATTTGTTGCAAACGAAGCCAAACCCATATACAATTCCGAACCAAAAATTTGTATAATATCCGGTTTAAATTCATCTATTACATTTCTAAAATTATATATATAATATTGCCAAACGTACTTATCTACAGAAATATCATTAAATCTCAAATACCCTCTAAATTTTTCCTTTATAGTTTTACAAGGAAATGGTACTGGATAATAATCCACTCCATTCTGCTTCACATAACGAGCTTGTCCATCCTGCATAAAACAAATTCCAAGAGAGATATCACTTTGAGATTCCACACATGTTTGCAATGAAGTCATCCAACCTCCGCCATTAAAACCATTATTATTAGATGGCGATTGATATTTACATGCAGTATTTGTAAACCAAAGGACTCGCATATTTTTTTTCTTTTTTATCTATAATCAACACCCAGCAAACGCCTCACAAATGACTTAAATTGTTCATATACTGTCTTTATTGTTCGCTTCCTGTCCCTTCCATAAAAAGAAGAATATACATCATACATTTCCTTATTTTCTGCTATATTTATATCTTCAACTTTTATTGGAGATGTACTTAAACTCATTCCTGAATACACATTATCGAATCCACTATGTGTACCTGTTCCATCCATTCCCGATTGAATTGCCATTGTTCTGCCTGGGAATAGATGTAATTTACCTTTCAAGAAACAAGATGCATAAAATCTGACAGCCCAAGAGTCATTTAAGCCAACCTTGTCGCAATATAGGATACCATAAAAAGGACCTGTCCCGCCTATATTAAAATCATTCTTTTTCCATCTTAATTGCCTTAACAAATCACGAGAATCTGTATTTAACAAATCCCATGCACGCTTCCATGTTGCCCATCCCCAACATGCAAAATAACGCAGGAAAAAAGTTTCAGGAGCAACACAATCTATAGGATTTAGAAAAGCATCTATTGATGCTACTCGATCATCATCCCTATATTTCTCCAAAGCCTCATTCATATATTTCAGGAAATAAGGTGAAACAACCAAATCGTCTTCAACAACTATCACCTTACCATATTTGTTTACAATTTCTGTAATGCCAGAAATAAGACTCTTGGATAATCCCCAATTCTCTTTTCGTTCAATTATTGTAATTGACTTAAAACCTGTTATAGTACGTATAAATCGTCGATTTTCTTCAACTGCCTCTTTCTTTGATTCCGTTTTTGCACCATCCGAGAAAACGAACAAATCAGAATCCTTTGCCTCGTTATTGGTCAAAAGAGATTCAATTGCTGTTCGAGTATGATCTGCTCGTGAATAAGTAAATAATGCAATCGGAGCGTAATTCATTTGGTTGGAAGAGTAATGTTTGAGCCCATTTCAAGACAAAATTCCTTCGTAACATCACCATCGTATCCACCTTCAGATGTAAAAGTCATTTCGCCAAAAAATATTTTATTTTTTACTATATAGAAATCTACTCTTACTTGCGGAAAACCTTGAGCAAGTTTTTCAGAATAATCCAGCAATAAAGATAAACAATCTGGCATTGGGACATCAACTTGGAATGGTTTCAATTTATCAATAAGAACATCTGACAACTGATTCCAATTAAGATCATAATACGTAAAATGAGCCTGTTCACCTATTGTTCTATCAGAACATACAAGAATGCAATATGGTTTCCCATCAAAGCAATATACTTTGTAATCAACTAAAGAAGAAGAAAAACTTGAATCATTCTCCAATAATTCTTCTGCTATTATCAAAGGCTTTATTTTTAGATAGTGAGGTTCAAATGTTTTATAGCCATACTTTTCCCTCAACCATTGGTTTAATTGACGACGTGCATCAGGAACATTCAATTTTGACTTATCATCAACAATCAAAATAGTTCCAGCTCCATGATTTGTCTTAAGTACGAACTTATTAGGAAGTGAATCAAAATCTATATCATCTGCATTTTGCCAAACACCATACAGTTTTACAAGATACTTTTCCCCTATTCGTTCCTTTACATAATCACGAACAAGATATTTATCAGCAAGTCGTGTCCACTCTGATGTGTCAGAAAAAATTTTCAACCAATTAATTTTCTCATTTAATGTCTTAGGATTTTTCCAATCTATATCATAGCCTACAATACCTTTGTGAAACTCATTCGCCAAACCTTTGGGAAAGAAGTGAAAACGAATCCAATATTTACATTCTGCATAAATATTATGAATGAAATTTGGACACATTCTCACCAAAATATCTCTAAAACTATTCATTTACTTTATATAATCTAATTAACAAATGTAAAATAACATTATTTTTTGTCACAAAATACAAAGATAAAAAAAATTGTTCCAATAGAGTATTATGCTTTTTAAAAGACAATATAATATCGTTTAATTCTTCTTTATCTTTATAATAATGCCGGTTAATTACAGTCAACAAATTATTAAGTATCAATTCTTTTTGATGTCCTGGCAAAAACGAATCAACATTTAAAGACAAAGATCCAATAATCGTCTTATACGCTGCTGTTTCTCTTTGAACATTAACATTTCCTGTAATGGAACAAGGATTATAGCGATGGAAATATGTCCTTATAGAACAAAAAGACATAGAAGTAACATATTTTGCAAGAAAGAAAGTCCAATAATTATCTTCATGGATAATACCATCCTTAAAAAACAAATTATTCTTAAATATAAGCTCTCTTTTGACAAGACGACTCTGGGCACCAACAATATCCCCTTCATATCGTAACAAAAAACTCTTTATAGTCTTCCTGTCTGTGGTATATTCTGGGAAATTATATGCGCTTCTTGTTATCTTTTCCGTATCCGATTCAAAAAAACTTCCCTGCACCAAATCAATCTTCCCATTTTTCCCGATATAACTATACATTAACTCCATACAATCTGGAGTAATCTCGTCGTCACTATCAAGAAAATATAGATACTCACCATTTGCAGCATTTATACCTGTATTACGAGCAGCAGAAAGACCTCCATTATAGTCACGATAAATTATCTTGAAATCAATATTCCCACTATAACATTCGATGAAACTCCTCGCAATATCTATACTTTTGTCACCTCCACAATCGTCAACAATTATACACTCTATGCCTTCAGTCATTGTTTGATTCGCAACCGACTGTAAACACATACTTATATATGGTTCTACATGATAGACGGGAATAATTATTGATATCTTGTAATTCATCCAACAATTTCTTTTAATCGTTCAACAAAACGTTCTGAAGCACGTCCGTCATCAACACTTCCGTAAGAATCTTTCATCCAAACATTAAATCGTTCGACTTGATTTCCTTCATTATAATTAAGAATATTATCCTCCATTTCATCATTATTCTTAGCCAAAGGAAACGGAAGATTGTAATACATAGGCTTTAAGCCACGCATCGAAGTAT
>CADBTK010000243.1 GCA_902797585.1 Erysipelothrix rhusiopathiae | reverse complement strand
GAGAATGAAAGCTATAGAGATTTCGATGAAATTCAAACCGATACATTGATTGAAAAGATTAAAAATGGTGCGATTCCTACATCTTCACAACCATCCATTGGAGAAAAAACAGATATTTATAATGAGTTTATTGCCCAAGGACACGAAGTAATTGATATTGCGATGGCCGATGGTTTAAGTGGAACATATCAAAGCGCTTGTATGGCCAAAGATTCTTGTGATGATCCAGATAAAGTAACGGTTTATAATACAAAAACACTTTGTATTCCTGAAAATCTAATGGTTAAAAAAGCTAAAGAAATGGCCGATCAAGGTGCTAGTAAAGATGAAATTCTTAGTATGTTAGAACAAGCTAGTTCACATGAAGTTTCTTTTTTAACACCATTAGACTTTGAATTCTTAGTTCGAGGTGGACGTACTAATAATGCTACCGGTATTATCGGTGGATTATTAAAGTTAATTCCAGTTGTTCGTAAAACAGACGATGGAACACGCTTAGAAAAATTTACCGTTACTCGTACTAATAAAAAAGCAATCAAAAATATGATTCAATACTTAAAAGAACAAGGTGTTGATTCAAGTTATACTTTTGGTGTTGCACATGGGATGAATGAAGAATTAGCAACTATATTTAAAGAGGCGATTTTAAAAGAATTCGAAGGTGCAAATGTAATTATAGCTCCATTAACTCCATCTTTTGTTACTCAAGGTGGTCCTGGATGTGTCTCCGTACACGCCATTAAAATCTAATATAGAATATACGCTCGAATAAGAGCGTTTATTTTTAGTTATATATTTAAGTTGCTTAAGTTTATATTTTATTTAAATATATCTATTTTTTAATCCTCTGAGATGTTATGAGATTGATTTAAGTGAATCTTTATCCATTCAATGTATAGAAATGAAACGATAAATACATATATTAATGAGTATTTAAATATAACAATATAATCAATCAAATTGACAATCTGTGAATAATTAAAAAAATAGATAATGATAAAACGTGTCATGAGATGGATAATTGGTCGTAAAAAGTGATCTCACGACATCTGAGAGAGTCTATAAAATTCTTAATTAAAAAGATTAGAAGATTATAAGGTGTAATGAGAATATAATAATAGAAATAATAGAGAATCATTTGATTAGAGAGAATGAGAAATAAGTATAACTATATACAAACCACTATTAATTGCTTTATATAAAGGACTTAGAATACCTATATTCAAGCCCGCCTAAAAATTACATAATATATATTATGCGAAGTAACATATATTAAATAAAAGATAAGAGGAGGATACTCCCCTTATCAAATACTTGTTTTTATACAACTAAAACTGTATTTCTATTAAGAAAAATGATGACCATTATTATCAGGCATATAAGCTTGTTTAGGTTTATTAGGGTTGTATTGTACACGAACACTTGAACCTATTTCTGTTTTACCCAATGCAGATACAGAATGAAATCCAATTGGTATTTTCCATATCTTATATTTTTTCTCTATATGATATGTTAATTGTTCTTTGATTGTATATTGAATACCATCCACTTCATATTGTGCTGTGATAAAACAAACTTCATTTCTCCATTTTTTATTTATGATGCTTCCATTGGTTTCGTTAGTACAATTCTTCTTAAAAAACTTCAGCATTTAACTCCCCTACCTTGTACACTCATTTTATCATACAAAAACCACAGCTGATCTGTGGTTTTCTATATTAGAGAGAAAATAATGATTATAAGTTTTCACCGTTGCTGGCAATGACTTCTTTATACCAGTCAAAGGATTTCTTTTTACGACGAGCTAACGATCCTGTACCGTCGTCATATTTTTCTACATAAATGAAACCATAACGTTTCGCCATTTCACCTGTAGATGCAGATACTAGGTCAATACATCCCCAAGGAGTGTATCCCATTGGCACTACGACTTAAGGAAGCCGCTAAAATAACCGATCCAAGTCCTAAAGATTGTGTATAGAGACAAGCTGCTTCAAAACTATATCCAAGTGCTAATTCAAAACTCTTCTCTCTTTTCACTTTTGCAGCCATATATAAATCAGTTCCTACTACGACTGGACTGGAAAGGTTGTGCTTCTTTCCCTCTAATATCGAAAAAGAAACCGGAATATTAAAAGGATTTTCTAATGATTGTAAATACATTTCTAGTTTCTCTTTATCACTTGTTTTTACTTCTTGTTTATCAAAAGTTCGTACACTTTTTCTTTCTTTAATCAATTCTTGTACTGTTTGTTTCATACGTACCTCCACAACATGTATCAAAGATAGATACATGTTAACGTATATCCTTTGAATCCAACAATTTTAATGCACAAAAAAATAAGGTTACAAAATCTGTAACCTTACTTCAATCGTTTTAATACTTCTAATAAGTAATCCCAAGTACGAGCAGCACTTTCTACATTTAATGTTTCATTAAATGTATGAATATCTGTCATATCTGGACCGAAAGATACACAATCCAATCCATCCAAACGTCCTGCAAACAATCCACACTCTACTCCGGCATGCAATGCTTGAATTACGGGTTTCTTACCATATTGCTCTTCAAATACTTCAGTCATTAAATCACGTAATGGACTTTCTTGTTGATATTGCCAAGCTGGATAATCACCCATACAATCGACACTACCTCCAATACAATCCATCAAAGATACTAAACGATCGACTAACTCTTCTTTTTCACTTGATACAGAACTACGTACCGCAAAAGAAGCAGACACTTCGTTATCTAATGTTTTTAAGATACCTAAGTTTAAAGAAGTTTGTACTAAT
>CADBTK010000242.1 GCA_902797585.1 Erysipelothrix rhusiopathiae | reverse complement strand
TCATTGGAGAATAGTGCTTGCATATCTTTGGATGCATAGCGTTGGCTTAATGGAGATTGATAATATTGATTGTTACTCATATTAACCTCCCAATCCAAGGCGTTTAAATACTTCTTGATACGCTCCTTCTGGATCTCCTAAGTCACGACGGAAACGGTCTTTATCTAAACGGTCTCCCGTTTTCATATCCCAATAACGACAAGTATCTGGACTGATTTCATCAGCAAGGACAATCGTACCGTCATTGGTTTTTCCAAATTCTAATTTAAAGTCAATTAATTCGATTCCGATTGATGCAAAGAATTCTTTTAATACATCATTGACAATAAAAGCATATTTCGTAATAGTATCGATGTCTTCTTGTGTTGCAGCACCAATAGCTCTAGCCATATAATCGTTGATTAATGGATCTCCTAAGTCGTCGTCTTTATAACTAAATTCTAAAGTAGAGCAGAGCAGTTCGGCTCCTTCTTCAATTCCTAATCGTTTTGAAAAAGAACCACATGCTTTGTTTCGAATAATAACTTCCAAAGGAACAATATCTACTTTTTTAACAATCGTTTTACGATCATCAATTTCTTCTACGAAATGAGTAGGTACTCCTTTTTCTTCCAATAATTTCATTAAGTAATTTGTCATACGATTGTTGATGGCACCTTTTCCAACAATGGTTCCTCTTTTTTCACCATTGAATGCAGTGGCATCGTCTTTGTAGTCAACAATTACCAAGTTCGGATCGTCCGTTGCGTAAACCTTTTTAGCTTTTCCTTCATAAATCATGTCCAGTTGTTTCATGTATTTTCCTCCGTTTGAACACTCTCATTATACTTGATGAAATGAAGGGATTCAATGTGATTTAATATCCCTACTATTTTGTGTATAATAAATAAGAATAAGAGGAAAACCAATGAAATTATTACCAATTTTAGCAACAAAAAGTTCATCTAAAATCTTACAAAAATTTGGTCGTGGTGGTTCTTTACCAGGATCAATCGCAAGAAAGATGAACCCCAATATATTAAAAGAATTAAAGATTTATGGCCCAGTTATTTTAATAACGGGAACCAATGGGAAAACAACTACTGCAAATATGATTGCGGATTGTTTACAAAAAGATGGATATCGCGTGATTTCCAATCGTAAAGGGGATAACTTGCGTGAAGGAATCACAACCACGCTTTTAACCAATGCTAGTTTAAATGGAACCATAAAAGCCGATGCGGTAGTTTTAGAAGTGGATGAATTAACCGTTCGTCATATTTTACCGAATTTACCTGTCTCTATGTTTGTAGTCAATAACTTTTTCCGTGATCAATTAGATCGTGCACGTGAAATGGAACAATTGATTGAATCGATTGAAGGGGTATTACCAGAATATAAAGGAACGCTAGTATTAAATGGAAATGATCCAAATGTGGTTCGTTTGTCTTTAAAAGCTAAAAAGGCAAAATGTTTCTATTTTGGATTATCTAAGAATACATATTCACTATCTAGTACTAATGAAGCCAGTGAAGGGAAGTTCTGTCCAAAATGTGGGGCAAGTTTAACTTATGATTATTTTCAATATTCACACATTGGATCTTTTCATTGTAGTCAATGTGATTTTGCCACACCTCAATTAGATGTAGAGATTTCCGATATTGACTTAGATTCTAATACATTTAAATACAACAACGAAATATTTGATTCTCCATATGAAGGAATGTTTACTATGTATAATTGTGCAGCTGTTTTCAGTGTTAGTAAATTATTAAAAATTCCTAATGAGACAGTTCGTAAAGTATTTGAAAATGCGCCACAACCAAAAGGAAGAAATGAAACATTTGTTCAAGATAATAAACGTTGTATTTTAAACTTAATTAAAAACCCAACAGGAGCCAATGAAGTTTTAAAGGTATTAGAAAAAGATCCATCGGATAAAAGTGTTTGTATCGTCTTAAATGATAATGACCAAGATGGAACAGATATTTCTTGGATTTATGATACTTTCTTTGAAAAGATTATGGTTGATCAAACAACCTCCATTATCTGTACTGGTTTAAGAGCTTATGATATGGCTTTACGTATTTATTATGGTGGTTATACAGGCAAGATTGAAGTGATTGAAGATATCCAAAAAGCGATTTCTACTACGATTCAATCCCAAGATAACTCTTATGTTATTGCGACTTATACTGCGCTATTACCAGCACGAAATGCCATTGTAAAGGAGATGAATCAATGAAACTAAAAGTATGTTGGATGTATCATGACATCATGGACCTTTACGGAGACAAAGGAAATATTTTAACATTACAAAAGCGTTGTCTAGATCGTGGAATTGATTTTGATTTAGAAACGTGTGGAATAGGACAAGAAAAAGATTTAAGTGATTTTGACTTAGTATTTTTAGGTGGAGGAGCCGATAAAGAACAATTATCTTTAATTCCTGACTTATTAAAACGCAAAGATAATATCTTACAAGCATTAGAAGAAAATACTTTCTTCTTGTTGATATGTGGTGGATATCAATTATTTGGTCAATATTATATTTCTGCTAATAATGACATGATTGAAGGGTTAAAAATTAATAGTTATCATACAGAAACTGGAAAAGAAAAAAGTCGTTGTATCGGTAATGTGATTATCGATGCGCAATTAGATGATTTGCATACAAAAATCATTGGTTTTGAAAACCATGGTGGGCAAACACTCAATGTAGATTTTCCATTAGGAAAAGTTTTGCATGGTTATGGTAATAGCTTTGATGCAGGATATGAAGGTTATTACGATGGAAAAGTTCTTGGAACTTATCTTCATGGACCTTTGCTTCCTAAAAACCCTGCGGTTGCTGATTTTGTGATTTCTAAAGCGTTGAAAAAAAGAAATCCTGATTTCCAATATCAAGATTTACAACCTTTAGATAATCCATTTGATCAACAAGCTCGAAAAACTTTGTTGAAACGTTTTAATATCGATGAATAAAGGAGTCGTATGGCTAGAGTTAATAAGAAAAAGAGTCTCTTTCGAAAACTATTATTAGCTTTCATTTTCTTTTCTTTTATTGCAGGAATCGTCTTTGGAAGTTATAAAATATATCGGCATTATCATCCTACGATTGAAGAACAATTGGAATTGGCTTGGCAAGAAACCGATATGGATAAAGAGCACAAAAAATATATTAAAAAGTTCCAAAAAACACAAGATCCTGAAAAGATCTTATATATGGTACAAAACTATAAAAAGTATCCTATCGACATCCTAAAATATGTCAATGATGATATAGACCGTTTTGAATATGGATATAAATATCCAAAACGAAAAAATAAAGAATATACCAAAGATTTAAAAGAACAAGAAGTGAAGACATTAACACACTTACTACAATGGGATACACGTTGGGGTTATCAATATTATGGTGAAGCTCCTATTTCTAAAACAGGATGTGCACCAACTTGTTTATCGATGGTTCTTTCATACTTAAAACAAGATCCATCTTTAACACCAAGTTATATAGCGAAATACTCTGAAAAAAATGATTTCTATGTTAAAGGAGCTGGATCTGCATGGAATTTATTACCTGCCATTTCTAAAAAGGTAGGGGTAGGGTGTACACAAATCCAAGTATCAAAAAATGACATCACAAAAGCTTTAAAAGAAAAACATCCAGTGATTCTAAGTGTTAATCCAGGTGACTTTACTCGAACCGGTCATTTTATTGTATTAAAAGGAATAAATAAAGATGGAACGATTCAAGTATTAGATCCTAATAGTAAAAAGAATACGAAGAAATCTTGGAAAATAAATACATTATTGAAACAAACAGCTGCAGCATATGAATTCTATA
>CADBTK010000241.1 GCA_902797585.1 Erysipelothrix rhusiopathiae | reverse complement strand
CTTTCATGGACATAAAGCTGTGCATGCTCACAATATCTATTTAGATTCTTTATTATCTTTTGGAATTGTTGGTTTTACACTATTATCTCTTTTTGTACTTTCTTTCATTCACTCGATTAGAAAAGTAAAAAGGGAAGATCGATTACTCTATGGATGTATGATGAGTCTATTAGTGATCATTGGTTTACATGGATTAGTAGATGGAACCATTCATCCGGCAAAAGTTATGATGTTGACATTCATGGTTTGGTTTAATCAAAGCCGTTTGAAAACACCATTGGATTCTGATACTGTATAAATACGAAGACAGACAGGGTAAGGAGAAATATGAAACATTTCAAGATTTTACTCTGTCTTTTTCTATGCCTTCATCAACCTTTGATTCAAGAAAAAACCATCGAATATTATGAACAAGCTATCCTTGTAGTCTCCAAAGAGGATGCCAGCAATTTATCAAAAGAAATCCATATCTTACAAAATAAAATATCGAAAGACATTTTTACTATTCATGGACAGATCAAAAAAAGAGAAAAAGAAAAGAAAACCATTTATGTGAAACGCTTAAAAAACGCAAAGAAAAGATATCTAGATTATCATCATCGTTTACAAAAATGCCAAGATAACTTACTTGAAAAATATTCACAATCATATCAAACGTTTGAATCAGGTGGACGTTATGAGGAGCAAGGATTAATCTCTGGGCAAGAGAATTTACCTGTCTTTGGAGGAATGAAACCCTTGCAGAAAAATAGAAAGAGTTGTCCAAGTGTAGATATGGATAAAATGTATGCCTTTAGTAGTTCATGGAATCAAATGGTTCAAAATGGTACAATCAGTGCAGGAACTTGGGCCTATCCTGGTGGTGGTTTGCATCTAGGACTCGATGTAGCAGCTCCAATGTATTCTAATATCTACGCACCTGCTAATGGCATTGTCTTATATGCCAGTGCTCCGGTAGATTCTAATAATGGATATTTAGGGAACTATTGTGGATGGCCACAAGGTGGTGGCAATACGATAGCTACCATTATGGCTATCAATGATACATATTATGGAGTGACACTGGCTCATTTATCCAATCAAATTCATGTGGTTGCTGGTCAAGCCTTTGAACAAGGAATGTTACTTGCACAAAGTGGCAATAGTGGCAATTCCACTGGACCGCATGTACATATTGAAATCTTTCAAATAAAAACAGATTTAGAAAGTGCTGTTTCTTATTTTCGACAAGGAGCGGATTTCTCATTTGGAAATGGATTTTCTGCTCCGGCAACTTGTTCAGCCATTGCTTGTCGAATTCGACCGGAAACAGTTTTATAGGTGATATTATGAATGAACTTTTTTTACAGCGCATGCAAGAATTAATTCCAGAGGAAATGGATGATTTTTTGAAATCTTTTGAAAATCCATTAAAGAAGGGATTGTCTTTAAATACAAAAAAATGTACAAAAGAAAACTTTGAAGCTTTCACGGATTTAAAGTGGGAACAAAGTCCTTTTCATGCCAATGGTTGTTTTGTCCAAGATAGTTTAGGGAATCATCCTGGACATATTTGTGGGGCATTTTATTTACAAGAGCTTAGTGCCTCCGCTCCTGTTAGTGCTTTAGATATTCAAGGGGATGAAAAGGTGGTGGATTTATGTGCAGCGCCAGGTGGAAAGAGTATGCAGATTGCCACGCAATTAGATACAGGTTTTCTTCTTAGCAATGAAATCAATGCCAATCGAGCACAAGTGTTATTATCCAATATGGAAAGAATGGGATTTGATCATGTGGCGGTATCTAATTCTAGTGTTCAAGATATTGCCAAAGGATATTCGAATTGTTTTGACAAAGTATTAGTGGATGCTCCTTGTAGTGGAGAAGGAATGATGCACAAACACCAAGAAGCGATGGATCAATGGTCGCTTGATTTGGTTTTAGAATGTCAGGCACGACAAAAAGAAATCTTACAAAGTGCTTATCAATGTTTGGTTGAAGGTGGGATATTGGTTTATTCGACTTGTACATATGCCAAAGAAGAAAATGAAGAAGTTGTTCAATGGTTTTTAGATACATTTGATGATATGGAATTGGTCCCTATTAAAGCGAATTTTGGAAGAGAAGGATTGATATCGGGTACAATACGAATTTTCCCTATGGATCAAGGGGAAGGGCAATTCATGGCTAAGTTTAAAAAGAAAGGGAAAGGGCAATCTTTATTAAAAGAAAGAAAGTCGGATTCATTAACGAAAGTGGCTTCCGCTTTTATTGGCCAACAAGTTTCTGGTGATTATTATTATGCTAGCTATCAAGATAAAGTATGGATGAAAAGAAGTCCTTTTTATGAACTAAAAAAGATTAAAGTATTACGCCAAGGAATTTATGTAGGACAAGAAAAAAAGAATCGTTTTGAACCGGCTCATCATTTCTATATGGCTGCTGGTTTTCCTTTCTTAAAAAAAGTGGATGTGACAATAGATAACATGAATGCCTTTATGCATGGATTGGAAATCCAACAAGAAGGCGAAAAAGGATATGTAGCTTTGTGTTATAAAGGATT
>CADBTK010000240.1 GCA_902797585.1 Erysipelothrix rhusiopathiae | reverse complement strand
TTGTACAGCTCCAAATAATACTCCTGAGTTTGTTCCAGAACCAGTAACAAATGTACCTAAAGCTCCAATCCAAGGTGCAAAGATAGGGTAGAAAGATCCTGTTGTGCTAATCGCAAAAGTTGAAATGGTGGAAATCATTCCACTATAACTCATGATTTTGGCACAAGCTAATACGCAAATCATAGTCGCCATTGTTTCTTTCATTTGGATGATTGTATTTTTAAGTACGGTCAACATTGTTTTAACGCTGGCACGTTGAATCAATCCTCCAATAAAGGCAGATAAGAAAATCCAAACTCCTGGGGTATTAATCCAGCTTAGTGATAAAGTATTTGGATTCTTTCCAGTATAAATAACAAATTGGCTCGCGTATTGAGCAAGGGTAGTGTTGATAGGTGCTACTAGTTTTGAAGTTAATAATAGGAAGATAAAAATAAAGATAAATGGTGACCACGCTTTAGCAGCTGTTTGTAGTGAGACTGATTCTTTGGCTTCGATATTAACTTTGAATTCATCAGGAACACTTTTATTCATAGACAATAAGATTGTGCATAATAAACTACAAACACTTCCTACAACAACAGCCAACTCAGCTCCAATAAAGTAACTTACAACTAGTTGAGGAAGAACAAAAGATAGACCACTAATAAGAGTTAATAAACTTACCCCTTTTAAAGCTTTACGTCCACCTCCGGTAACCATGACAATTAAGAATGGGCACATTAACATAAAAGGCGCTAATTGTAAGGATGTCATAAAAGCCAAAGGCGCATTTTCTAAACCTACTAAATTAGCTAAAGTCACAGTTGGAATTCCAATCGACCCAAAAGGAGTTGGACAACCATTGGCAATTAAACAAACTAAGACTGAAAATAAGGGATTAAATCCTAAAGATGTCAACATTCCAGCAGGAATGGCGATGGCAGTACCAAATCCGGCCATACCTTCCATGAATCCTCCAAAACACCAAGCAATTAATAAAACCAAAATTCGTTTATCGCTTGAAACAGAAGCAATCATTTGTTTGATAATATCAATTCCTTTTGTCTCACAACTTAAATTGTAGGTAAATACAGCAGCGATAATAACAAGGATAATGGGCCATAATGCCATGATTAACCCTTCAAAAGCAGCCGTTGAGCTATTAAGGATAGGTTGTTTCCAAATAAGAATGGATAAAATAAATGAAATCACAAAAGATCCAAAAGCTGCTTTATATGTTGGAAGCTTTAAGACCATCAGAGCAAAAGCTAACCAAATAATAGGTAGCAATGCTAAAAGAAACATTAAAAAACTCATAATCAAAACCTCTCTTTATTAGTGATAATTATAACAAGTTTTATATCTATTTTAAATCGGTAATCATTCTTGCAACGAATAAAAAAATCCTGTAAAGTATTAAAAAATAGATAGGAGACAATGTATGACTAAAGTTGCAGTTATGGGTTATGGAACAGTCGGAGCTGGTGTTGTTGAAGTTTTGACTATGAATAAAGAAGTAATCACTCGTCGTGTGGGAGCACCGATTGAAGTGACACATATATTAGATTTAAGAGATTTTCCAGGAACAGATATTGAACATTTAGTGACACACGATTTTAATGATATTTTAAACGATGATCAAGTGGACATTGTTGTTGAAACAATGGGAGGTTTAAAACCTGCCTATGATTTTTCGAAACAAGCTTTACTAGCAGGGAAACACGTATGTACATCCAATAAAGAGTTAGTGGCTGAACATGGTGTAGAACTTTGCCAAATTGCTAAAGACAATAATGTAAATTATATGTTTGAAGCTAGTTGTGGTGGAGGGATTCCAATTATCCGTTCATTAAATAATGCATTATGGCCAGAAGACTTAGAAATGGTTTCTGGAATTTTGAACGGGACAACTAACTACATTTTAACTAGTATGTATAATGACAATAAAGACTTTAATGTTGCCTTAAAAGAAGCCCAAGAAAAAGGGTATGCAGAATTACATCCAGAAGCGGATATTGAAGGACATGATGCGCAACGTAAAATTGCGATTTTATCCTCATTAGCTTATGGAAAACACATTGATTATAAAGATGTTCCAACTCAAGGAATTACCGAAATCGATACAACCGATATCCAATATGCCAAAGCTATGGATATGAAGATTAAATTATTGGCTACCTCTAAAAAGGTTGACCAAGGTGTATGGGCAATGGTAGCGCCAATGTTGGTTGGAAAAGAGAATCAATTGTCTGTTGTGGATGATGTAATGAATGCGGTGTTTGTCAAAGGGAATGCTTTAGGAGATGCAATGTTCTATGGAAGTGGAGCAGGATCATTACCTACGGCTAGTGCAGTAGTTGCAGATGTTATAGATTGTGCTCGTCATTTAGATGAAACCGTTCATATAGAATATGTAGCAGATCCATTAACATTAATGGCAACCGATGACATTGTGAACCGATTCTTTGTTCGTACAACAGCATCTCAAAGCCAAGTGCAAGATGTATTTGGAGATGTTCAATTTGTTGCATTGGATGGAAAAGATGAATGTGGATTTACTACAAAAGAATTGTCAGAATCTAAATTCGCTCAACTTTGTCAACAATTAGATACTGTCATTAAGTTTATTCGTATGGCTTAATAAGGTTCGAAAGGGTAAGTGATAAATCTTACCTTTTTTTTGTTTGCATCCCACTTGGATGTGTGCTAGAATGAACAAGCGTCATAGGGGTATAGTTCAATGGTAGAATAACGGTCTCCAAAACCGCTGATGTGGGTTCAACTCCTGCTACCCCTGCCATGACATAAACACTCAGGAAAATTCCTGAGTTTTTTT
>CADBTK010000239.1 GCA_902797585.1 Erysipelothrix rhusiopathiae | reverse complement strand
CCAAGATTGTCCAGATGGCGAAAAAGACAAATTAACGCATTCTGGTTTATATGGTGTAGGTACAACCGAACAAAGTCTGGAACAATACTTTGGCACAAAAATCAACTATTATGTACGTGTCAACTTCTCTTCTTTAGTTAATCTAGTTGATGCTTTAGGTGGAGTTGATATCGAAGTTGGAGAAGGATTAGCTGTAGAATCCTTTAGAGCTAACGATGAATTAGAAGGTGTACATGAAGGTATGAACCATTTAGATGGTGAACGAGCCCTTGCCTATTCTCGTGAGCGTTATGCGTATGAAGATGGTGATACACAACGTGTTAAAAACCAACAACAAGTCTTACGTGCTATTATTCAAAAAATGATTTCACCAACAATGGTTACAAACTATGGTAAATTCGTTGATGCATTAAGTGGATCATTTGAAACTAATATGGCAAGTGATGATTTAATGTCATTAATCCGTTATCAATTAATGTTAAATCCAGAATGGAAATTTAGCAGTTATGGATTAACCGGTGGTGGAGATACGCAATTCTGTCCAACTTTAGGTGATTCCGCTTCTGTTATGATTTTAGAAGATGGTTCTTATGAGACAGCTGTGAAGAAAATGAAAGCTGTTATTGATGGAAAAGACCCAGATAAAGTAGAAGATTTAGCCACTTATCAAGATAGTCAGCAAGAAGTTGAAGAAGCTGAACTAGAAGAAATAGATACTTTGCAACAAAGTCAAGATTATTCTGAATATAGTACAACAGAACAATATCAGACCTATTCACCTTCTCAACCACAAGAAGAAATTTATTATGACCCAAACACATATGCGGATCCAAACTATGGTTACTAATTGTAACCATAGTTTTTTTGTGAATCCAAATAGATAATGTCCCAAAATTTATTAAATATTAGCACAGGTTTTGACTTCTGTCTTGCCTGTGTTTTTGTTTGGCTAAATAACCTAAGAAATCGTCTGTTCTCCAACTATACTTTTTAGGAAGAGTCCAACCGAATTTAAACGGTAAATCATAGTCATGGTAATCAAATTGTTTAGATTGTTTTTCATGAACGTGTATTTCTTTGGCGTAGAATAAATCATCCATAATATTCATCATTAAACGCCCATCGAAAGTTTCTATCATTATTACTTTCATTCCTTCATGCATACAAATAATGTTTCCATTCTTCTTAGATGGCATATATACCTTGTTTTTAAAACGTACAGTATGTCCATGATCTATGGTTCGCACACTCAATACTGCCAAATAATTATTAATTAAGGATTGAGTAGGTTGAGCCTCAAAAACACTTTTGGTAGTATTGAGTTGTAGAGCGAACTGTTGATTATATTTTTCTAGGTAGGACTTCAAAAATATATTGGCATCCTCTATACATTTGACATTCGCACGTCTAAGCTCTATGGGAAGGCGAGATTGGAAACTTTGGTTGAGTCGTTCAATCCGTCCTTTAGCTTGAGGTACGGATGTCGTTTTTATATCTACACCCAACTTCTTGCAGGCGTAAGAGAATTGAGTGAACGTATCATCGTTATCCATGACTCTAGATTTTCTTCTGTATTCAAAGACGGTTCTTCTATCGGTATAGAAGAGTGCAGGGATTCCATAGTCTGTTAATATCTGATGAAATACATGATAGTAGCCGTTTAAAGTTTCTTGTGTATCAAAATAAGCTCCAACGACTGTTCCAGTGGCGTCATCTACCGCTAAGTGTAGATGCCATTTAGAACCATCAATCCATTCGAACACACTGGCATCCATTTGAATCATTTCTCCAAAGTATTTACATCGTTGTCTTCTAGGGTGTGCTAAAGAAGAGTCTACTTTTTCTATTTGCCTTTTAATGACATTGGATTCCTTTTTCGTTTTTGTTTTCTTTAATTTATTTCGTAATGACTTTTTAACTTTGCGTTTCGCTTTTCTATGAGATTTAGGAGATAAGATATCTTTTTCTAAAAACCATAATCGAAGAGTTTCAGGGGATATCTGAACACCAAATTCCTCAAATACAATTTCAGAGAAATGTTGAATATTGGCATCTGAGTAATCAGTTAAATAAAGAGATATAACCTGAGACTTTATAGACTCTGGATATTTGATAGTAGGAGATTTTCCTTTGTTCTTGTGAGAGAAAGCTTCTATTCCATCTTTTTTATAAGCTTTGATCAAACGATTAATTGTTCGAACAGTACACCCAAGTTTAATGGCGGCTCTCTTTTTATTTCCATTTGTTTCTTCTAGTTTTTTTATTACTTCATATTTTCTCATTTCTTTCATGTTCAACGTAACCTTTCTCATCCTTCAGTACCTCCAAATAAATAGGATATACTATTAGGACATTTTCTCTTTGGATTCGTTGAGACATTTTCTTTTTGGAATCACAGTTACTAATTGTAACCATAGTTTTTTTATATCTTTTCGGTATAATAACAATATGAAAACTGTAACAGTATTATTATCGACATATAATGGAGAATGTTATTTAAAAGAATTATTAGATAGTG
>CADBTK010000238.1 GCA_902797585.1 Erysipelothrix rhusiopathiae | reverse complement strand
TTTTGGCGCAATGGTGTTTCCATTTTCGTCCACGAAAAGAGTTACATTTTCCACTGTGACATCATCCGTTGATTTATATGTATAAATTGTTTCTACATTTCCATATCCATCTGAGCTAGATTTTGTAGAAGCATGGTAGTATCCATCAATAGAAATTGGATTTACTTTTCCTTCTTGTACTGGTGCTAATTCATTTCCGGCTTCATCTACAAAACGAGTTACATTTTCAACTGCACCCTCTCCTGCTTCTGCCACTTTATAGATATGAGTCGTTTCTACATTTCCATTGTCGTCTGAACGTGTTTTTGTTTGTTTATGCGCATATCCGACGATACCAATTGCTTGAACACTACCTTGTTGATCGGCAGAAAGAGTATTTCCTGCTTCATCCACAAAGTGGGTTACATTTTGAACTGGTGCATCATCTGGAGTTGCTAAACGATAAATGTAAGTAGTTTCTACATTTCCTCGACTATCAGTACGAGTGCTTGTTCCTTTGTGAACATAACCATTAATCGCAATAGCAGCCACACGTCCAGATTGTTGAGGAGCAATTGTATTACCTGCCTCGTCCACAAAGTAAGTAACGTTTGGAACAGTTGTTGTATCTTCTGCAACAGATAATACTGGTTCTTGCTCTTCTACAAATGTAGGTTGAGCTTGTTCCAAAGAAAGTGGTTGGCTAGCTTGTTCTGTTTCACTAGTCGTTGTATCTGTATAAACGGGTTCTTCTACTTCTTCGGCAAATACAATAGAATTAAATCCAATATATCCCATCATTAATGAAGTCGTTAAACCGAATACAGTTTGTAAATATTTCTTGTTCATATGGGCCTCCTATATTAACTATATCTTTTTATGTTTTTTACCATTTCTTTACAATTATAATATACACTCTTTTCATTACAAAAGAAACCTTTACATATATTTTTTATAAAAATTGCACAGAAAAAGACGAGGATAACATTCCTCGTCTATAAGTCTTCGTTTTAACAACTTGCTAATGTATTTTCTGCATCTTGGAAAGCTTGTTCTACTTTTGAAACATCTTTCCCTCCTGCTTGGGCCATATCTGGTTTTCCACCACCATTACCCGAACAGATTTGAGCCGCTGCTTTTACTAAATTTCCTGCATGAACACCTTTAGAAACAGCCTCTTTTCCAGCTCCAGCTACAAAGACAACTTTGTCATTGTCTGTATTGGCAAATAAACAAACGATGTTTGGATCTTGTCCTTTTAAGTTTGAAACAATATCTTTGAGTGCCCCTGCATCCATTCCCTCTACTTTTTTAATCAAGACATTTAATCCATTCACTTCTTTAGCTTCATGAATCCAGTCTTTTGATTTCAAAGAGAAGATTTGGTTTTTTAAGTCTGCCAATTCTTTTTGCATACTCTTCATTTGGCTATATCCACCGGCAACTTTTTCATCTAAGTTTTTAATAGATTTTTGTTTTGCACTATCAGCAATATTTTCTAACATACGCTCCATAGATGCATATTCTTGGTATGCTGCATATCCCGTTTTTGCGGTAATACGACGAACATCGGAACCAATACTTTCTTCGCTAACAATTTTACATAATCCAATTTCAGCTGTATTGTCCACATGACATCCACCACAGAATTCTTTGGATACTTCTCCCATAGAAACAACACGAACTCGGTCGCCATATTTTTCATTGAATAAAGCCATAGCTCCACTCGCTTTCGCATCTTCAATATCCATGATTTCTTTTGTGACAGGATAACAAGCCGCAATATATTCATTGACTAAGTCTTCCACTTTTGCCAATTGTTCACGACTGATTTTTTCATAATGGTTAAAGTCAAAACGTAAGTAATCTGGTCCATTGAAACTTCCCGCTTGGTGAATATGATCTCCAATGACTTGTTGTAGAGCACTTTGAAGTAAGTGGGTACAAGAGTGGTTGGATTGAGTGGCTAAACGTTTCTTCGTATCAATAGAAGCCGTTACTTGCTCCCCTACAGAAAGAGTTCCTTCAACTTCTACATCATGAACGTGTTGTCCATTACGAGCTTTTTGAACACCTGTTACTGTGGCAGTTGCCCCTTGTTTAGAAATAGATCCCGTATCAGCTACTTGTCCTCCACTTTCGGCATAGAAAGGAGTAACGTCTAAAATCACTTGTCCTTGTCCACTTAAAGAATCAACCATTTGTCCATCTTGAAGTAAGGCAATAATCTTAGAGTCTGTTGTAAATGTGTCATACCCTACAAATGTAGATTCTTGTGTAAAGTTCATCAATGCTTCATTTTGTGTCGCAAAACTTTCTTTCGTATTTCTTGCATTACGCGCACGATCTTTTTGTTTTTGCATTTCTGCATCGAAAGCTTCGCGTGAAACTTCTACACCACTTTCTTGAGCAATTTCTTGTGTTAATTCAAATGGGAATCCATATGTATCATACAATTTAAAGACCACTTCTCCAGATAAAGAACCATCTGCTTTTTGAATTTCTTGATCCAATAATGCTTGTCCATTTTTTAATGTCTTTTTAAATGTTTCTTCCTCTACTTTAATTAAACGTTGGTTTAATTCAGTATGCTCTTGTAAGTATGGATAGAAATCTTTCATCGTTTCTGCTACTACTGGTACTAATTTATATAAGAATGCTTCATCCATTCCTAATTTCAAACCATAACGAACAGCACGACGCAAGACACGACGTAAAACATAACCACGTCCACTATTTGAGAAGTTAGCCCCATCACTCATCGCAAAAGTAACGGTACGAATATGATCGGCAATCACTCGATAGGCCATTTTATATTCCCCATCATATGGGTGTTTTGCCATTTTTTCTGTGGCATGAATAATCGGTAAGAATAAATCGGTATCAAAGTTTGTTTCCCCATCTTGAATTAAGGCAACCAAACGTTCTAGACCCATTCCAGTATCGATATTCTTTTGTGGTAATTCTTTGTAGTCTTTGCGATCGATTTCAGGATCACAGTCGTATTGAGAGAATACGACATTCCATACTTCGACATAACGATCATTTTCCATTTCTTCAAAGAATAATTTTTCTCCTAATCCTTCTGGGTCATATTTTTCCCCACGGTCGAAGAAGATTTCAGAGTCTGGACCTCCTGGCCCTTTCCCAATTTCCCAGAAGTTATCATCTGTTTTTAAGATATGAGATGGATCAACTTTACAAACTTCTGTCCAAATACGATATGCATCGGCATCATCGGTATAGACAGATATATATAATTTATCTTTATCAATTCCCATCCATTGTTCACTTGTCAAAAATTCCCAGGCAAATGGAATCGCTTCATCTTTAAAGTAATCCCCAATAGAGAAGTTTCCTAACATTTCAAAGAATGTGTGGTGACGAGCCGTTTTTCCTACATTTTCGATATCGTTAGTACGGATACTTTTTTGGGCATTGGCAATTCGATTACATTTAGGTTTTTCACTTCCATCAAAGTATTTCTTTAATGCCGCTACCCCTGCATTGATCCATAATAGTGTAGGGTCATTGTTTGGAATCAATGAAGCTCCAGGTTCAATCATATGTCCTTTGGATTCAAAATAATCTAAGAACATTTGGCGTACTTGATTTCCAGTTAATTGTTTCATTTTCTTTATCCTCCAATAAAAAAACGTTCCTATCTCTAGGAACGTATAATTACGCGGTACCATCCTAGTTCATACCTTATGGTATGCACCTTACTTATTCGTTAACGCCGACAACGGTTTCACTCCAAAATAGCTTCCCTTATAGACTTTGAAAAGTTTCCACCAACCACTTTTTCTCTATATTCCCTATCTGTAAGGTACTTATTTCCTTCATCGTAAAACTAAGGCAAGTTTATCATAAAGATGGTAGAAATACAATTGAAAGAATTTGTTATTTACGTTTTAAATAAATGTTCATATCTACATCGGTAGAGATTCCATCAATAGTGCCATAGGCTGAGTATTGCCACATATCAAATGGAATGGAAACATCGGGTTTGTCTTGATATGCTGCGTACCACACTGGGATACCTGCTGGCAACTTATCTAAATCTATCTCTTTTGTTAGCCAATGTTTGTTTCCATAAATCATCGGTGTATAGCCTGCTTCATCAATCAACTCACAAAAATACTTAGTAAGTTCTGTTTTTTCTTCTTGGCTTAAATCATCAATACGTCCCCCTTGATCGAAAGGTTCCATATCAAAGACAATGGGATATTTTAATTTATATCCTTGAATCAAATCTAAAATAAAATCAACTTCTTCTTCAATCTCTTCTTTATTGATAGCGCTAGAAAAGAAATAGACGCCAATAGATATATTATTCTTTTTAGCGCCTTTCAAATTTTCTTTTAAATATTTATCTTCATGAAGTATTCCTTCTTGTGCTCCACGATATCCAACACGAATCATCGCATAGTCAATTCCAGAATCTTTAACATTTTTCCAATCGATTTTCTTTTGATGATCCGATACATCTATTCCTATATAAGTATCGACCGAATCATCATCATAGGCTTTAAATCCATCTTGGTTATAAAATTTTTCAGATACCCACATAGTGTTATTTCCCAATTGGAAGAAATTATTTAATACAGCATCTAGACTTGCGGTAATGATTTTAAACATCACAAAAATCAATACAACAGTTGCCAACAATAGTATAATGATTCGTTTTGTACTTGGTCCTTTTTGTTTCATAACCCTATTTTACCATAAAAGAAAAAGCACCTAAGTGCTTCAATCTAACTTTACTTGTCTCAATAAGTCCAATAAATCTGTACATATATAATCAATGCGCTTTTCTAAATTTGGATCCATTGGAAATAAATCGGGTATAAAAGCCGTTTGAAACCCTGCTTCCATGGCTCCTTGTAAAGCTTTTGTACTATCTTCCACCACAAGACAATGTTGGGGTTGTACCCCTAATTGTTTGGCTGTTTCTAAATAAATATCGGGGGCAGGTTTGCCTTTCTTTACATCATGCCCTGAAACTAAAGCAGAAAAATAATGTGTCAATCCAGTCATCTGTAAGTTTTTTTGAATCAAAGAAAGTCGGCCACTACTGGCAATACCCATAACTATTCCTTTTTCTTGAAATGTTTGTAGACACTCCAATAACCCAGGCTTAAAAGGACATTCTGTCATTTGACGATTTTTTACATAATCTGAGATTTGTTTTTTTAAGGCAATGGTATCAATGTTTCCTAAATACTCTTTCGCCTTTAAAGCTTGTGCATCTTTGCTTAACATTTCTAATTCTAATATTTGTTCGTGGCTAAGATCTCGATTGATTTTTTGAGAAAATAGTTTCCATCCATCGAAATAAAACTTTTCAGTATCAAATAATGTTCCATCTTTATCAAAGATAATTGCTTGAATCATAACCGATCTCCTATTCCTTTTTATTATACAAAAAGTAGGAAAAATCCTACTTAATCTTTTACTGTAATCTTTTTAATAATTGGTTGTTGATTAGAAGAAATAGTTCCATTATCATCGATAGGTTTGGCATCCTGTACAATCGCATCCACAATATCAATTCCCTCTGTCACATGTCCAAAAGCTGCATATTGTCCATCCAAGAAAGGACTGTCTTTATGCACAATAAAGAATTGACTCGACCCGCTATCATAATCTTGACTACGCGCCATTGAAATAACACCTCGTTGATGGGAAATGTTATTATCAACACCATTGGCTTCAAATTCTCCTTTAATCATTTTTTCAGAGCCACCACTTCCATTTCCTTGTGGGTCTCCTCCTTGAATCATAAATCCATCCATAATGCGATGAAAGGTTAATCCATCATAGAAACCTTCCCTAGCTAGATTAATAAAGTTAGTTACCGTAATAGGTGCCGTATCTGCATCCAATTCTAGTTGGATACTTCCATAATTCTCCACTTCTATTTCTACATGATGCTTCCCTTTTAATGTTTGTGAACATCCCGTCAACAATACGAAGCTCATCAACAATATTCCTATCTTTTTTAACATTGTTTTTCTCCTATAAAAAAATCCGAGTAATCTCGGACTTTGTTTAAAAATGGTGCGGGTGACAGGACTCGAACCTGCACGCCGAAGGCAATAGATCCTAAGTCTATCGTGTCTGCCAGTTTCACCACACCCGCATGCCAAATAATCGTATCGTATTTGGCGCAAAAATGCAAGGTCTAATGCATAAGTGTTGGCAGATGTGTCATTTCTAATTCATCTTGGATATAATCTTCCAATTTATCCAAGAATTCATCCGTGATACGAATGCCTTCAACTTCTAAAGGCTCATCTAAAAAATCGCGGACAAATTTAATACGTGGAATCTCTACAATGGATTCAGGTCCGTATTCTTTTTCTATTTCTTGTAATTTTTTTATGATTGGCTTAGCCAATTCCTTAATCATTTCATCTTCATTCATATCTACATTATATTCCTGTGTGCATAAAACTCAAGTTTGACGTTTTATTTTACGACGTAGTTTTTTCTTTCTTTGAATTCTTGAATCTTAGCCTGGCTCCATTGGTCAATAGGTTGATAATATCCTGCAACTCTAGACCATATTTCTGTTTCCGATTGACAAACCGGACAATGTTCCTCTGCTCCATTGATATATCCATGCTCTGGACAAATCGAATAACTTGGACTGATGGTAAAGTTAGGAACCGAATAGTTTTGTGAAATCAATTTTGCTAAATTCAAACAATCTCTCCATTGCACAATCCCTTCTGATAAAAATACATGGAATACAGCCCCTCCTGTATAAAGAGATTGTAGTTTTTCTTGAATAGATAGTGCTTCAAATACATCTTCGGTAAATTGTGCTGGTAAAGTCGTTGAATTGGTATAATACGTTTTTTGTTCATCATTCATTTCAGGGTAGTGTTTATGATCCAATTGAACCAAACGATGCGATACACTTTCTCCTGGTGCTGCTTCAATGTTGAAATAACAACCATATTGTTTTTGATAGCCACGAATTCTCTCTTTCATATATTCCAATACTTCTTTTGAGAAATCTAGAGCTTGGGCTTGATTGATTTCTTGTTTTAACCAACTTGCGTTTAAACACGCTTCATTCATTCCGATTAATCCAAATGTTGAAAAACATGAATCAAAGTTTTTCATATAATGACGGGTGTATGGATATAAGCCGGAATCTAAAAACTTAGATAAGACTTGTCGTTTTGTATTTAATGCACGAACCATTAAATCCATCTTTAAATCCAAACGTTGGAAAAAGTCTTCTTTGTTTTTAGATACATAGGTCAGTCTCGGTAGATTTAAAGTAATCATTCCAATGCTACCCATATTTTCTCCATATCCAAAATATCCACATGGTTTGACATAGAGCGTATCTAAATCTTCGGGTTTTTGACGAGGGTTTCTTTTCGTTGATTTGATTTGATTAGAGAAATATAAAGATCCATATTGACTAGTTAGTTCAAACAAAAGACGGTTTCTTTCTTTATCTTCCCAATCAAAACTATCATCTATTGTTACTGTAGGAATTGGAAATGGGAATGAACGCCCTGAACTGTCCGCATCCAATAACGTTTGAAAAAATGCTTGTTGGATCATCTGCATTTCTTCTTGGCATTGACCATAGGTGAATTCTTGTTGGAGACCCCCGACAATAGCGGGTTTATCTTTCAAATC
The DNA here is from genome assembly GCA_902797585.1 of Erysipelothrix rhusiopathiae. GTDB lineage: Bacteria > Bacillota_I > Bacilli_A > Erysipelotrichales > Erysipelotrichaceae > RUG14284. The sequence goes on along the minus strand of CADBTK010000238.1, from coordinate 2,092 downwards.
AGCAGGCACATTCCAATCTAAAGAAATGGTTGAAAATGGTGATTGGCTTCCCCAACGAGAAGGCATATTTACTCCATAGACAAATGTTTCCATACATTTTTGTACCTCTTTTTGGGTCATGTTGTCGTGCTTTACAAAAGGCGCTAAATAAGTATCAAAACTTGAAATAGATTGTGCTCCTGCCCATTCATTCTGCATAATTCCTAAAAAATTAACCAATTGGTTACATGCAGTAAAAAGATGTTTCGGTGGACGAGAAGAAATCTTTTTTCCTCCTCCTGATAACCCATCTTTGATTAATTGTGCCAAGGACCATCCAGCACTATCGGCTGTCAACATATCCAAATCATGAATATAAATATCTCCATTTTGGTGTGCTTGACTAATTTCATCATCATAAACTGTGGTCATCCAATAGTTTTGAGTAATTGAAGCCGAATTCGATAGAATCAATCCACCCACACTAAATAGACCATGATTTCCATCCAACATGGCTTGTTGTCCATTTAGATAACGATCTACAATCTTTTGATAGTCCATTGTTGAAGATTCAATTTCACGGACATTTTCTCTTTTCTTGCGATATAAAATATATGCTTTGGCAACATCGGCATATCCTGCAATAGAAAGAATCTTTTCAACACTATCTTGAATGTCTTCCACTTGGATCATGGAATCTTCAAACTTTTCTTGAATATCAGCACTTACACGTAGAGCCAATAAACTCATAATATCTTCATTGTATTGTTTTTGGCACGATAGAAAGGCTTTCTCAATGGCCTTTTGAATTTTATGAATATCAAATTCAACAACCGTCCCATCACGTTTCATGACTTTCATTTTCTATCCCTCCACTTCGACAATTGGAATGACTTGTTTCAATGGTTCAATGCATAATTCTTGTTCTGAAGCATTCAAAGGTTCCAACCCAGGAACAATGGTTTTTGTCCCATCAATATCGGTATGTACCACTACTTTTTTTACCCCTTTTATCCATTGCGCACACTGCGTCATACTTTCTTTTGTGTGATACCCTTTGACCAATTGAATTTCAACTTGATAATCCACATCTCCATTCATTAATAAGGAAATACTTTGTTCGATTGGTTTTACATCAAAACCTTCCATACCAATACATTTCGAATAGTCTTTGGGTCCATTTTTAATATCCAAGGATACAAAGTCAATCAAACCTTTATCCATATACTTTTTCAAATTATCTGGAAAAGTTCCATTGGTACGGACTTTTGTCTTATAACCTAAACCTTTGACATATTCTAAAAAGTATTCTAGTTTTGGGTTCATCAAAGGTTCTCCTCCTTCAATGCAAACCGCTTCTAAAATTCCTTTTCTTTGTTCCAAATAAGAACGTATTTTATCTAAATCAATCTCTTCTAAGTCTTCTTGCACAAAGACCAGTTCTGGATGTGTATAGTAAGGACAACGGAAATTATCTCCTCCTGTATATAAGACAGTAGAGACATGATTATCAAAGGCAGATAAAGAAACTTTTTGCCATTGAAAGAAATGAATATCGGTTGGTTGACTATCCGCATAAGCACGAGCATTCAATGTCATTTGTTCATACGACTTTAAAAAATGTTCAAAGTTTTCTTCATCGACATCCGCAATTAAGTGATGCCACCAATCGCGACGGATATCATAAACCATTGACATAATTTGTTTGGCATAATCCGTTGTATATAAGTTTTTATTTCGTTTATCTTCTTCGTTTTTTACAGAGTAAATAAATCCTTGTTGTTCAAGATGTTTGACGGTTTTGGAAATCGTTCCTTTATCATACACTCCATGACTCACAATTTCATTGGACGAAATCCCTTCCTGTTCAAAAATCATAATTAAAATCGGAAGTTGCGCATACGTCAATTGAATTGATTGTAACATCCGATCATAATACTTTTGTGTACTTCGATAAAGTACGCTTAGATTCATCAATAAATCACTCTGTTTATCCATAAAACAAGTGTATCACGAGATAGTTGAGCGTTCAACAAACCACCAAAAAAGCAGGTTTCCCTGCTTATTTTGTTTTGGCGTCAAAATGTTCATCACGAACAACTACATCGTGTGC
>CADBTK010000237.1 GCA_902797585.1 Erysipelothrix rhusiopathiae | reverse complement strand
TTCAAAACGATCGATTTGTTCTTTTAAATTCTTCTTCTCACTGGCCGAAAGTATAGTTTGAGAAAATCCATATTCTTCAGCTAAGGATAAAGCTTGCAAGGCATCGCTTCGCAATTGGCATTGAAAACTTTTGGGTTGATAATCAGCCATATAGATTTTGGCTAGTTTAGAAAAATCATGAATGGATAAATCAAAACCTGCTTTTTGATAGTAAGTTTGTACAGGAAATTGAAAGACATTCCGATAATCTTGTTTGGTTTCTAGACAAGAATATCCACACAAATCCAATAATCGATTGACCACTTGAAAAGATAAATCTACATCATCAAATAGTGTCCCATTCCAATCCCAAATAATCCGAATCATGACAACAGTGTATCATACTAAATTGTGAAAATTATCACTTTTAATCCACCCTCTTCTTTAGTATAATGTTAAGGAAAGAAAATAGTTGAGGTGAATGTATGCGAGGAGTATATAACTCAGTAACCGACATCCGTCGGAAAATCTTTGCCGCGTTGGCAGATATGGCTTATAGTGATGAGACCAATTATGCGAAACGGATGGAAGAAATTCCCTACGAAATACTACCTGGTAAAAAAGGAAAATATCGTGACAATATTTTCTTAGAACGTGCCATCGTAGGTGAACGTTTACGCTTAGGTATGGGAATGTCATTACGTGATCATACTGAATCAGGAGCCATTAGTGATGGAATTGAAGAAAGTACCATTGCGAAAAAGTATTACGACGCTCCCCTAGTTAATATCATTAACTTTGCGTGTAACGCATGTCCGGAAAAGAAAGTATTTGTTTCCGATGCATGTCAAGGGTGTTTATCCCACCAATGTACAGAAGTTTGTCCAGTAGATGCATGTCACATTGTCAATGGTCGTAGTTACATCGATCAAGACAAATGTGTTAAATGTGGAAAATGTTCGGAAGCTTGTCCATATCACGCCATCGTGAAAATGGAACGTCCATGTGCCGCAAGTTGTGGAATGGATGCCATTCACAGTGATGAAGAAGGAAAAGCTTATATCGATTACGACAAATGTGTAAGTTGTGGACAATGTTTAGTAAGCTGTCCATTTGGAGCTATTGTTGATAAAGGACAAATCTTCCAAACAATTTATGCGATGAAAGAAGGACATGAAGTGATTGCCGCTGTTGCTCCAGCATTCGTTGGACAATTCGGACCAAGTGTAACTCCAGACAAAGTAAAATCCGCTTTAAAAGAATTAGGATTTGCCGATGTTGTAGAAGTTGCGATCGGTGGTGACTTATGTACCATCGATGAAGCCGAAGACTTCATGAAAAATGTCCCTGAAAACTTAGACTTTATGGCAACAAGTTGTTGTCCAGCTTGGTCAGTCATGGCGAAAAAAGAATTCCCTGAATTCAAGAAAAATATTTCTATGGCCTTAACTCCAATGGTCTTAACAGGACGTTTGATTAAAAAAGAAAAACCAGACTGTAAAGTTGTCTTCATCGGACCATGTGCTGCTAAGAAATTAGAAGCCAGCCGTAAAAGTGTACGAAGCGATGTCGACTTTGTATTAACATATGAAGAAGTAATGGGAATGTTTGAAGCCAAAGGAATTGACTTAGAACAAGTAACCGTTGATAACTCATTTGTAGAAGGTACAAAAGCTGGACGTCAATTCTCTATTAGTGGTGGAGTTGCCAATTCCGTAAAAGATTTAATTGAAAAGAACCATCCAGGAACAGAAGTAAAAATTCAAGCTGCTGAAGGTTTGAAAAACTGTAAAACAATGTTGATGATGGCCAAAGCAGGACGTTTGAATGGATACCTATTAGAAGGTATGGCTTGTCCTGGTGGATGTGTCGGTGGAGCTGGTACTTTACAACCAATCCCTAAATCAAGTGCATTGGTTAAAAAATATGCCAACGAAGATGAAATGAAAACAGCCGACGAAAGTAAATACAAAGACTTAGTTCACGACTTAGTCGAAGGATAACAAACAAAGCACCGTTTCAATATCGGTGCTTTTTTATGGTTGCAAATGTTCAAATACCCATTGATTAAGTTGTTGATTGGATTGGTTTCCCTTTTCAACATATAGAAACTTTATATAGGCCAACTGTTTATATATTTCAACAATATAATGATCATAATCTAAATCTAGACAAATACCTATAATGATACGATTTCCTTGTTTAATAGAAAAAGAAGTATCGCATTGAGAGTCTATAATAGGGACTTCCATCAATAGAATTCCCTTTTGTTCTAAAACTTGTTTAAGTTGTTGATACATATCTTCGGGATTGGTCGCTACTACTTTATCTGCTGCTTTAATGATCCGGTTTATCTCTCTTTTATTAAATGGTTTTGATTCAATATCTCGGGCCTCTAATATAGTTTTTTGAATACAAGCTAATAAACAGGCATCCTTTTTATTTGAGATATCTAAATCTTTACCAATTACTTGGTACACATTTTCTTTTTTTAAAATATTTAGATTTACTACTTCAAAGAATTTCCGAAGATTATATAAACGTTGAAACTTATCTTTCGTTTCCTCTACCCAACCTAAATCAGATAACTTTTTATAAGGAAAATATTTCAATAAGTCCATGTCTGTATCCAACCCATTTTCTTGATTGATTTTAATTAATGATTCTCTATATGAATTCTCTAAACCTAACCAAAATGAAGCTGGCCCACCAAAT
>CADBTK010000236.1 GCA_902797585.1 Erysipelothrix rhusiopathiae | reverse complement strand
ATTTTTCGTCCTGTTGTTCCAGAATCTCCAAAAGATCCTCCCACAATGAAGCTTCCAGATGGGTTAATTAAATATTTTGTATTTTCATCTAACATTTCTGGATCAACACAAGGTTTAATGACTTCATTCATAATTAAGTCATAGATCTCTTCTTGGGTAATGTTTTCTGTATGTTGACTAGATACAACAATCGTATCAATTCGTTTTGCTTTTCCATTTTCATACTCAATGGATACTTGAGTTTTTCCATCGGGTTGTAATAAATCTGGATGTGCACGACGTACTTTTGTCAATTGACGAGCTAATAAGTGTGCATAAAAGATTGGTAGTGGCATGTATTCATCATTTTCATCACATGCATATCCAAACATAATTCCTTGGTCACCTGCACAAACTTCTTCTTTATTAACCGCATTGTGGATTTCTGAACTTTGTTGGTTAACCACTACTGTTACTTTGTAGTCTTGATTGTATCCAATTTCTTTAATAGTTTCTTTGGCAATCTTTTCATAATCGATTTTTGCCTTTGTATTTGCTTCTCCATAGACTAAGACAAAGTCATCTTTAATCGTACATTCCACTGCCATATTAGAATTTGGATCTTGACGTAAGGCTTCATCCAAAATAGAATCGGCAACTAAGTCACAAACTTTATCTGGATGTCCTTCCGTTACACTTTCACTTGTAAAAATATAGTTTTTCATACTTCTCTCCTCCTAAATAAAAAAACACACTAAGAAGTATGCCTTTGAGTATATACTTCTTATCTTTGCTAGTTGGACCACCTTATAGATTGTTTTTATCTGTAGGTTGGTGTGAGATCACAGAGCTAGCCCTCTATCTCATCTCTTGATAATTTCCGCTTTATTAAACCATATTACAGGCTAAAATGCAACGATAAAGCGGAAGATTTACTCCTCCGCTTGTTTTAGTATTTTGTAAATAAAATAGGTACGTGCACATCCGAATAAAAATACACCAATCCCTATCCACATTAATTCACTTCTTTTCGATAAAAATCCAGCTATCGTAAAGATAATTCCCAGCCCTGCCAATTGAAGTTGGCGGACAAGAACTTTTTGTTCAGGACTCATCGTACGATGGTTCCATTTGGCATAGAACTATCTGGTTGGATAATAGATAGTCCGTCTATTCCACTCGCACAAAGAATCATTCCGAAAGATTCTTCTCCGCGCAAGTTAGCAGGTTTTAAGTTTGTGACCACAATTACTTGTTTTCCTACCAATTCTTCTGGTTTATAGTATTGTGCAATACCACTCACCACTTGGCGAACTTCATCCCCTAAGTCAATTTGTTCCACAAGAAGACGATCCGCTTTTGGATGTTTTTTACATTCTGTAATTGTTCCCACTTTCAATTCAACTTTCGCAAAGTCTTCAATACCGATTAAATCTTCTTCTTTCGGTTGTTCTTTTTTTACATCTTGTTTTGCATTGAATTCTTTCATGAAAGCTTCCAAGTCAATTCTGGCAAACAATGGTTGCATTTTCTTCACAACATTTTGTCCTTGTTCTAAGTTTCCAAATGAAGACAATGATTCTAAGTCACGTTGTTGTGTATTTAATGCATCTAAGATTTTATCCGATGTTTCTGGCAAAAAACTTTGAAGTAACACAGCACTGAATCGGATACTTTCTAATAGGTTATATAAAACCGTTTGTAAACGTTCTTTTTTCGCTTCATCTTTTGCCAATACCCAAGGTTCCGTTTCATCGATATATTTATTACTACGACGAAGAAGGGTAAAGATTACATCCAAGGCTTCTCCAACATATAAGCCTTCCATCTTTTCTGCCACTTTCCCTGGTGTTTCCAACGCTAAATCCATCAATTCTTTATCGACATCTTCATTAACACTTGGATTAGAAACGACTCCATCAAAGTATTTATTACTCATCGCAATGGTACGAGAAACTAAGTTTCCTAAGATATTTGCTAAATCAGAATTAATACGTTCAACCATCAATTCCCAAGTAATCGTTCCGTCTTGAGCAAATGGCATTTCATGTAAACAATAGTAACGAACCGCATCTACACCAAAAGCTTCTACTAAATCTTCAGCATAAATCACATTTCCTTTAGATTTAGACATTTTTCCATCACCAATTAATAACCAAGGGTGTCCAAAAACTTTTTTCGGTAATTCTTCCCCTAATGCCATCAACATAATTGGCCAATAAATAGTGTGAAAACGAACAATATCTTTACCAATGATATGAACATCTGCTGGCCAATACTTTTTAAAGTTTTCACCATGGTTTCCATCTACATCATATCCAATACCAGTAATATAGTTACTTAAGGCATCAATCCATACATACACAACATGATCCGGATCAAAGTCAACAGGAATTCCCCATTTAAAACTAGTACGAGATACACATAAATCTTGCAATCCTGGTTTAATAAAGTTATTAATCATCTCATTCTTACGAGATTCTGGTTGAATAAAATCAGGATGTGAATTGTAATGTTCAACCAAACGATCAGCATATTTACTTAATTTAAAAAAGTAAGCTTCTTCACTGGCTGGTTTAACAGGACGTCCACAATCTGGACAACATCCATCTACCAATTGACTTTCTGTCCAAAAAGACTCACAAGGGGTACAATATAATCCTTCATATGTACTTTTGTAGATATCTCCTTGTTCATATAACTTCTTAAAGATTTTTTGAATTTGTTTTTCATGATATGTATCCGTTGTACGAATGAATTTATCATAACTGACATTCATTAAATCCCAGTTGTCTTTAATAACACCAGCTACGCGGTCAACAAATTCTTTTGGAGTAATTCCTTGTTCTTTTGCCTTTTCTTCAATCTTAATTCCATGCTCATCCGTTCCTGTTTGGAAGAATACATCATATCCTTGCGCACGTTTGTAACGAGCAATCGCATCGGACAAAATGATTTCGTATGTATTTCCAATATGTGGACGACCGGAAGTATACGCAATTGCTGTGGTTAAATAATATGGTTTCTTTTCTGCCATGTTCATTTCCTCCCTTATAATATAAAAAGCTTTCATCCAAGGACGAAAGCTTCGTGGTACCACCTTAGTTTGTGCATAAGCACCTCAAACCCTTAACGCGGGATACGTCTTATCCTACTTTCATTTCAAATAAGAAGCTCCGAGACCATCTTCCAATTCTTTCAATCTCGATCTTTCACCAACCGATCGCTCTCTAGGCATTAAAATGAATTGTACTCTTCTCTTCAACGCTTAATCATTATACAATACTTTACCTATCGGCTCAAGATTGGCTTTCTGCCGCTTTGGTAAAGATTCGAACCAACGACAACGCCTTATCAGGACAAGTTGTTTTACCCATTTGATAAGCCGGCTTATTCGGACCATGATAAGTTGATCCACAAGTGACAAAAGCATGTCTATCTTTCACAATCTTCAATAGGGATTTTGTAGTTGCGGAATGAACTCGTGGAGAGAAACATTCAATTCCATCAAATCCTAATTCCATCATATCGTTAATTTCTTCATCGGTAATATTGTCCAAATTCCAACTAGATAAGATAACAATCCCATCGGCTTTATGAATGGAATCAATCGCATCTTTCACATTTGGATAACTAGCTGGGACATAGCATGGTCCATTCTTTCCAAAGACCGCTTGAGCAAATCGACGTTTTGCTTCTAATTCACTACCCGATGTATCAATGTATTTCTTCACAAATGGTAACTCACGCACTTTAGCATTGTGGAATACCATTGTTGTAATATCTTTTGCTGAGATTGTTTGAAAACGTGAATTTGACATAAGAGAATCTGTATCAATGGAGATTCCTGAATATTCTCTAAATTTATTTACACGTTCGTATGACATATTCTTTTCACGACGTAATGATTCTTTTTCAATTGAATCAAAAATTGGATTTGTCCAATCAATATAATATCCCAACACTCGTACACGCGTATTTCCATATTGCGCATCAATTTCTACCCCAGGAATATATTGCACATCATACATAGGGGCAAAACGTACCGCTGCAGCATTTGCGCGAGCACAGTTATGATCAGCAATGGAAATTACTTCCATATTCTTTTCCTTTGCTTGTTTAAATAAATCTTCTACATCATAATATCCACTTTCGCTATAACGAGATAAAATGTGCAAATCAATTGGTGAAACACCCTTAGGTGTTGCCATAGCTCGTTTCGGCGTAAATTTTGGTTTTAAATTCGTTAATTTTTCTGTCGTTACACTTTGTTGAACCACTTCTTTTTCTTCAACTGGTTCTTTTACTTCAATTGGAATATCCGCATCTGGTTCTCGAACAAGTGCTAAACCAAATACTCGGTCAAAAATGGTTTGTTGGTGAACACTTGTTAATACAGAAATCGCGTTCAACAACCACCAGAATAAAATCCCCAAAACTTGGAAGAAGAAACCTAAAACAATCATTGGAATTCCAAATCCAAGTGCTTGGCGAAGAATTAAATGAATTCCTTGGGCTTCTTTTTTATTCAATCGAACAAGTTTTAACCCTGTTAATACACCACCAAATGATTGCCCGTGACTACGTGCAGTAAAGATTCCCAACACCAATACACTAATAACAAATAATAACGCAAACATGAAATATAATAGTGCATCAAAAAAGTTAGGAGGAATAATCCCACAAATAATCAATAAGAATTCCAATACCCAAATATACACTGGCATCAAACAAACGTTAATATCCACCATAAATGAGAATAAATGAGTAATATAATCATTCTTATTTCGTTCTAATAAACGAGCATACCGGTATCCACCCGCTTTATATATACGAGACTTTTTCAAAAAATATGCTGAAGATAAGTCTTTAAGTTCATCAATTTTTATATCCATAGTTCATGCAAACCTTTCCCATTCATTATACAAAAAACCATGGGTAAAAAAAAGAAGAACCTACTAGTTCTTCTTGTTATTTATTTTTCTTTTTCAAGCCTAAGAAAGCTAAGATTGCTAGGATTGCTGCTCCTACCAATGCCATAACCATTGGCAATTGGTTGGTTTGTGTTCCTGTAACGATTCGCCCATTCACATATGTGCTTGTTGTTCCTGTTTGTTGCACTTGAATTGCTTGTGCTTCTTGCAACAATTGTTGATATGTTTTATTAGCTGAACGAGTTAAAATCGAATTTACTTTCGCTTTCTGTTTGGTGCTCATTTGATTCCAAGTAGTAACCCCAGCTAAGATTCTTTGGTAGTTTGAAGAATCTGCTGCTGTATATACTACACCATTTGCGCTTAAGTAAGTATCCACAAAGTTTTGAGCCGTACTATCTTCACTACTTGATTCTTTAAGCACATTAGCCAAAGGTTGCACTTGTTGAACAGTTGGTTGTTCTGCTTGTTCTTGCACACTTTCAGGTTGTGAAACAACTTTTTCAAGAATTGGTGCTTCCATCAAAGTTTGTGCAGGTTGTGGTTGCTCTACTTCTGGTTGTACTTGTTCTGGAGCTTGTGCTACTTCTAATACAACTTCTTCTTCTGGTTCGGCAACTTCTTGTACGCTTAGAAAAATCTCTTCTACTGCTGGTTGTTCTGCTTGTTCTTGTTGTTCTTGTGGTTGTTCAACCGGTTGTTCTTGTTCTGGTTGTTGTTCAGCCGGTTCAATTAGATTTAATGCTAGTTCTTGTGCTTCACATAGTGCACAAATTCGTTCTTGCATTTCTAGTGTTTGTTGTTCGAATACTTCAACTGGAACATCCACACTATTTGTTTCTACATTTAT
>CADBTK010000235.1 GCA_902797585.1 Erysipelothrix rhusiopathiae | reverse complement strand
TTCAAACCAAACATTTGATCCATGTTCTGCTACTAATTCAACAATGTGATCAAATACTTCTTTTTCCATAATTGGTTGACCATCTTCAGCATAGAAAATAGGAATTGGCACACCCCATAAACGTTGACGGCTAATACACCAGTCGGCACGGTCTTTAATCATGTTATACATACGAATTTGTCCCCATTCGTTGTGCCAAGTTACATTATTTTGGATTTGGTCTAACAATTGGTCACGAATTTTATCAACGGAGCAGAACCATTGTTTCGCAGCACGGAAGATAACTTTTTTCTTTAAACGGTCATCGTGTGGATACGAGTGGGTAATGCTTTCGACCGCTAATAAGATTCCCTTTTCGTTTGTCTTTGTAATGATAGCTTTTGAACAGTCTTCAAAGAATTGTCCTTGGAACTCACCCGCTTCTTCATTCATGCATCCTTTTTCATCCACTGTACAGATTGGGGCAATTCCATATCCTTGTAAACAGAAGTAGTCATCTAACCCATGTCCCGCTGCGGTATGAACACATCCAGTACCATCTTCATCGGTAACATGTTCTCCTAATACCACTGGGCATTCTTTATCCAATACAGCATGAGAATAAGTAATACCTTCTAATTCTTTCCCTTTGAATACTTTAATGATTCCTTGGTTTTCTAATTGGAATTTTTCTAATAATTTATCCACGAAACATTCTAAGAAAATCAAGTTCCCTTTTTCTGTTTTTACTTGTGCATAGTTTAAATTTGGGTTTAATGCCACAGCTTGGTTACCAGGAATGGTCCAAGGAGTAGTCGTCCAAATCACAAAGTGATCGTCACTAGATAAAATACCTTTTCCATCTTTTACTTGGAAAGCTAAGAATATGGTTGCATCTTTGACATCTTTATAAATGATTTCACTATCGGCAATGGCAGTTTCGTTATATGGTGACCAATAGATTGGTTTCAATCCTTGGAAGATTAATCCATCTAATGCCATCTTTTCAAAAGAAGCAATTTGACGTGCTTCAAATCCTTTGGTCAAAGTGATATATGGATTTTCATAATCGGCAATTTGACCCAAACGTTTTTCTGTGGCCATTTGTTGTTGGATTTGGTTTTTCGCATACTCTTCACATTTTTTACGGAAGTCAGCCGCAGACATTTCTTTACGGTTTACTCCTAATTTTTGAATCGCATTTTCAATTGGCAATCCATGTGTATCCCATCCTGGGAAAAATGGTGTATAGTAATCACTCATCGCATGCGTACGGATAATAAAGTCTTTAATTACACGGTTCATTGCTGTTCCAGCATGTAAGTCTCCATTGGCATATGGAGGCCCATCGTGTAGAATGAATGGTTTTTGATCTTTATGGTGTTTAATAATTTCGTTGTAGTGATCGTTTGATTCCCAAGTTTCTAGAATACCTGGTTCTTTTTTTGCTAAGTTCCCACGCATTTCAAAATCGGTTTTTGGCATGTGTAAGGTGTCTTTATAGTTCATACTTTTTCCTCCCTAATAAACAATAAAAAAACGTCCCATCTAAGGACGTAAATTACGCGGTACCACCTTAGTTCATATCGAAATCGATATGCCCTCAATTCTCTGGATAACGGTCAGCCCGGATATCCCTACTCTATTTCAGGATACCAACTGGAAAGTGATATCATCACAAGGTTCTATCTCAATGTCTCAGCTCATTCATTGATTCTCTGTCATAGCTTCTTGGTCAGACGTGTCTTTCTATGTTGTTACATAAATTGATTGATTCGGATCACCAATCGCCCTTTCCTTGTTTGAGAGATAGTCTCCAACAATTGGAAGCGACCAACTTTTCGAATCGAAACAAAGTTATTATTACATAATTGGCAGTTTTCTTCAACTACAACATCGTTGACTTTTACATATCCTGAGCGGATAAGTTTGGTTGCTTGTGTGCGTGAACAATGGGCAAGTTGAGCAACTAAGGCATCCAATCTTAAACTGGCAATGTGAATTGTTATCTCTTTATAACGTTGACTCACATTTTCAATTCTCTTTACTGGTGAAAAAGAGACTGAGCATCGTCCGATACTAGTAATCTGTTCTTGAATAAAACGAGATAATGATTGTTTAGCAACAATAGTAATGGTATCTTTTTCAACCAATAAATCTCCAATAAAGTTTCTCTCCAACCCTGCATGCATTAAGGCTCCCAATATATCTTTATGGGTTAATGTTTTATATCGCGTATCGTATTGACTTTGTAGAATGACATAATCAAAAGGTGACTCCGTTTCATAAGCACATAAACAAGCAAGAGTGCGTTGGGCTTGTGGATATCCTCCATCAAAGGATACAACTAGTTGTTTCCCTACTTGTTTTTCTAATATATCTTTTTCTACAGGCGATAAAAAATAGGTCACGACTGGTTTATATTCATCGTGCGCACATTGAATCCAATGTTGTACACGAGATATAAACGGGTCATGACCTTTATGATAAGTAGAATAATTATTCTTCATCAAAGTCGTCTGGATCACCTAAAGAAATTTGACCAACAACACCGATTTGTGCAGGTGAGCACAAGATAACGTTTTGACCAATTTTTTGGTTTTTTCCATCCAACGCAAATGTAACACCTGTTAAGAAGTCAATGGTACGTTGAGCATAGTCACGGTCCATTTTGTGTAAGTTAACAACAACTGCTCTTCCTTCTTTCAAACGCATACCAACTTCTTCGATTTCTCCGAATCCTCTTGGTTCGAATAATACCATTTTAGTGTTGGCGCTCATTCCCGAATTAGCACGTGCTTTCGGTCTTTCGTAGCGGGCAGTGGTTTCGGCAGTAGGTGCTGTTTCTTCTACTTCTTCTTCAACTACAGTTTCTTCTACTTCGTATCCTTCATCTTCTTCATCAATTGGATTGACAAATTCATGAATTTTATCCATAAATCCCATGTGAAACCCTCCTTATCGAAAATATTATATCATATTTAATATATTTGAAAAGAAAAGAATAGGATTTCTCCTATTCTGTTTCAATCAACCCATATCCGCCATCGTATCGCTTATAAACGACTGCGATTTTTTGTGTTTCATCATCTGTATAGATGTAGAAATTGTGCCCTAATAAATCCATATTCATAATCGCTTCATCCAAGCTCATTTCTACTGGAACGATGGATTTAGTTTTTACAACTTCATCATTCATGTCATCGTATCCTTCTTCCCCTTCCACTTCTAGGAAGGCTTGTGCTAATGATGTTTTATTCTTTCTTTGTAAACGAGTTTTTTGACGACGAATTTGATCTTCTAATTTATCAACGACCAAGTCAATCGCTGCATACAAATCCTCATGAGTATCTTCTGCACGTAAGGTCGCATACTTTGTAGGAATTGTTACTTCAATTTTTTGTGTAGTCGGGTATGTCCGAATTAATACGTTGGCTTCATCTTGCTCTTCAATGATGAAGTATTTTGTTAGACCGTTTAGCTTTTTGGTTACTTTATCTGTAATTCCTGGTGTAACCTTAACGTTCTTACCAACAATATTGATTTTCATAAAAATACCTCCTTTAGCATTGAGTGCTATTTGTTATAACTATTATATCATGAAGTAACAATGTACAACGTGTTTTTATGAAATATTTCACAAAGAATTTCTCTTGAAATTAATAGAATAAAACTATAGAATAGAGTCATGAAAACTATTAATTTTCGATTTATCATTTCCTAACCTGAACTAGTCCAACCCCGTTGGAAATCTTTTAGGTTATCAAGCAGCACTTCATACTAAGAGGTGCTGCTTTTTAAAAGAAAGGACGAAAGATATGATTATTACTATTCACAAAGATGCCCCCAAACAAGATGTAGAAAAATTAATGAAACGCTTTACAGATAGAAACATTCAAGTCACTGAAATCATTGGAGAAGAATTCAATGTATTTGGTTTAGTGGGAGATACCAGCCAAATTGATATTAAAACGATTCAAGCCAACCCCATTGTGTATAATGTCCAACGTGTGGCCCAACCTTATAAACTAGCCAATCGCATGTTTCATCCTGAAGATACTATCGTCGATATAAAAGGTGTAAAAATTGGCGGTAAAAAGATTGTGATGATGGCTGGGCCTTGTAGTATTGAAAATGAAGGACAGATTTGTCGAATTGCCGATGAAGTCGTGAAAGCGGGAGCCGATATGATTCGCGGTGGTGCATATAAACCTAGAACCAGTCCCTATGCTTTCCAAGGATTAGGAACAGAAGGGATTCTGGCAATGGAAACAGCCGGGAAAAATAATCACGTTCCTATTGTTACCGAACTAATGTCGACTGATCATTTAGATGAATTTGTAGAGCATGTGGATATGATTCAAATCGGGGCTCGTAATATGCAAAACTTTGATTTATTAAAAGCTGTCGGAAAAACACAAGTTCCCGTCCTACTAAAACGAGGATTATCCGCAACGATTGAAGAATGGATTATGGCAGCCGAATATATCATGTCCGAAGGAAATATGAATGTCGTTTTCTGTGAACGAGGAATACGAACTTTTGAAAACTTTACTCGTAATACTCTAGACTTAAGTGTGATTCCTATTATTAAAGAAAGAACCCACTTACCGATTGTGATTGACCCAAGTCATGCCGCTGGTGATTGGAAATTAATTGAATCTTTATCTTTAGCTAGTATTGCGGCAGGAGCCGATGGATTAATCATTGAAGTACACGATGATCCAGAAAATGCATGGAGCGATGGTCAACAAAGTTTAAAGCCAGAACGCTATGCCCAACTTGTACAAAAAGGAAGAAAAATTGCCGAAGTCATTGGGCGTACATTATAAGAAGGGTATTTCCCCTTCTTTTTTGATACAATACACTCATGAATAATCCATTTCCTTATAGCGATGACAATAAACGCTATCACACTATCAATTATTACTTTAAACATAAATACAACACCAAAGTAGCTAAAGTCCCTTTGCACGCAGGATTTACTTGTCCCAATCGCGATGGGTCTAAAGGGATTGGTGGTTGTACTTTTTGTAGTGAAAAAGGAAGCGGAGATTCCATATTAGCCTTTAGTCAAGATCTATTAACCCAATATCAAGTGGGATTAGAAAGAATGCGACAAAAGTGGCCGGATTGTTTAGGCTTTGCCTATTTTCAATCGTTTACCAATACTTATGCCCCTTTATCGCAATTAAAGAAAATCTATGATCCTTTTATTGAGAATAAAGACATACCCGGACTTGCGATTGCCACAAGAGCGGATTGTCTAGATCAAGAAAAAATTGATTACTTTGCCAAGGCGGCAAAAGAAAAAGAGATTTGGATTGAATTGGGTTTACAAAGTACTAACGAACACACAATGCAAAAAGTCAATCGAGGACATGATAATCAAGTGGTATGGGATGTATTAGAAAAATTAAAAGAGACACCGATTCATGTTTGTGTCCATTTAATGAATGGATTGCCGCATGAAACAAGAGAAGATATGTTAGCTAGTGCAAAAGAGGTAGCTAGTAAAGATGTCGATGCCATTA
>CADBTK010000234.1 GCA_902797585.1 Erysipelothrix rhusiopathiae | reverse complement strand
TTGATTCAAGATTGCATCAAAAGAATGGCGCACAA
Organism: Erysipelothrix rhusiopathiae; assembly: GCA_902797585.1. Lineage (GTDB taxonomy): Bacteria > Bacillota_I > Bacilli_A > Erysipelotrichales > Erysipelotrichaceae > RUG14284. Next base: position 2,040 of record CADBTK010000234.1, on the reverse strand, counting down.
TTCTTTTATGATAAAAGGATGGACAGTGACCTATGTTGGGGGGCTCATTGCTTTGTGTAAAGGGAGTACTCCCCTTTTATGGCTTTCGCTGGCTATTTGTATAGGAGTTCTGGCTTTTTGGTGTATTGATGCCTTCTTTTTACGAACTGAAAAGGCTTATAGAAAATTATATGAAGAAGTCATAACATTAAGGCCAATGGGCATTTGGAGTAATCAGTATAGTTTGAACCCACGAGAGTACATAAAAAGAGTTGAATCGCAATTTGATATAATGTTGTCGACTACATTATGTCCCATCTACGGTATTCCATTTGCGCTAGCAGCGTTTACGACGATATTTCAGATTGGGACTAAAATCAATATTGTAATTAGTTGCTGGCCATGTGATTGCTAGATAATGAAATATTTAATATATAGAGATGGATATGGAAGAGCAGATAAAGAGACGGGTTTTCTTCAGTTTTGAATATGATGTTGATGCGTGGCGTGCGAATCAGGTCCGTAATATGGGGATTGTGGATCAAACTTCCACTTTTAGTGACAATGATTGGGAGAAAGTAAAAGGAAGTGAGCAAACTATTAAGCGTTGGATTAATTCTCAACTTCAAAAGCGATCTTGCTTAATTGTCCTTATTGGCGAAACAACATTTACACGTCCTTGGGTGGACTACGAAATCCAGAGAGCATACGAATTAGGTAAGGGGATTGTTGGTGTATATATTCATAAATTGAAAGATAAGGATGGCTTTCAGTCGGAAAAAGGCGAGAATCCGTTAGATTATGTTTATACAGATGATGGCGACCCTTTGTCAATGTATGTTGATTCGTTTGATTCTGTTTATTCAAGAAGTAATAATGTGTATAACGATATAAAGAATAATTTGCCTGATTTAATTGAAGATGCAATAGAAAATGCGGGAACGTATTGATAAGGGCTTGGAGGATTTATGTATAGAGGTTTTAATTTAGAATTGACTGATCTTGAAAAAGAGTATGATTACTATAAAGAAAATGAATCAAAATTGAATGCAAAAGAGCAAGAAAATTATGCCCATTTTAAAAAATATATTCAATGTGCTAAAGATAATTATATAGAAAAGAAACAAATTTGCCTAAAGCCTTTAAAAAAAATACTAATAGGGGAAAGAGACGTAATAGATGGTTCCGCATTGAAAAATAAATGCTTTCCTGTTAATCTTTCCTATGATATTTTCTTGTCTCATTCTCATAGAAATTCTGAGCTTGCATTGTATGTTGCCGGTATTTTAAAGAAATGTTTGAAATTAGATGTTTTTATAGATTGGGCCTTGTGGGAATATTGCGATGAACTGTTAAAGGAAATTGATAAAAAATATTGTTATAATGAAGATAAAGAAACATTTTCCTATATTTCAAGAAATCACTCAACATCTCATGTTCACTTAATGCTTAATACAGCATTAATGGAAATGATGGATTGTTGTGAGTGTTTGTTCTTTTTGAATACTCCTGATTCGATTAATTTAAAAATGGGTATTGAAAACAGAACATTGTCACCATGGATTTTTTCGGAGATGTCAATGAGTAGATTGATAAAAGAAAAAGATCCTATTAGAACGGCTAATGAATCGGCGTTATTTGAAGCATATTCTGTGACTGCATCAACAAAACCGAGACTTGAAATTTCATATGCAACAGACATCTCCCATTTATTCCAAATGAATGATGATGTGTTTTGTCAGTGGATAAAAAATTGTTATGATATTGGATATGAATCAAAATCAGCATTAGATTATCTATACGCAAATAGCAGAGGCATTAACGAGAGAATCTGGAATGACGACAGTATTATATCAAATTGTTAATATCGGATCGCCCAAATGGAAAAATGTTCCTGACGAGCTGTCTTTGCATAAGATTGATTTTATTGATATTGATCGAGTCAATCATAATTATCCATGCCTATATTTGTATTGGGGGGCAAGTGTTGTAGATTCCCAATATTGTGGAAATCTGGATTTGAAGAAATTAGCTGATTCTGGCTTGATTCTTCCGATTGTG
>CADBTK010000233.1 GCA_902797585.1 Erysipelothrix rhusiopathiae | reverse complement strand
TCCCGAACACAGAAGTTAAGCACTTCCACGGCGACAATAGTTGGGCTTGCCCCTGCGAAGATAGCACGCTGCCGGTTCTTTTTTTATTTTCTAAAGTAAATAGGAGGAAAGTTTAATATGGATAAGATTCTTTACACCTATCAAGCACCATTAACAAAGAAAGAAGCATATAAATATTCTTTCTACTTCTATGTACACCATAAAAGAACAAGACTAGTTCTTATTGGGTTATTCTTGTATACTTTTGCCTTTTCTTTTATATATGGTTTAGAAAAGGCATTAATCTATGGTTTATGTTTAAGTTTATTTTATTTCTTACTTTTGTTTGTAAAAACCACTCGTGGATGGTTAAAAGTTAAGAAGAGAAATAAATTAAAAGGGCCTATTCGTATTTAATTTTATAAAGACTTTCTGGAATTCAAAGATGAAGATATCCACGTTAAAGTAAAATATGAAAAATTGGATCAACTTATTGAAACTAAGACAAGTTTTTATATGATGTTGGATTCTTTTAATGGTATTGTCTTACTTAAAGATCAATGTGAACAAGGATTAATACCTTTTATAACAAATTCTATAAAACCAAAAGTATCGAAATAAACCCCATTCATTTGAATGGGGTTGTTTTTATTCTTGAATCATCTTTTTTGGATCGACAAGTTTGTCATAGTCATCTTCGCTTAGTAAATCTAATTTTACTAAGGCTTCTTTTAAAGAACAATTGTTCTCATAGGCATAGCGACTAGCTTGTCCTGCTTTTTCATATCCAATGACTGGATTTAATATTGTTACTAACATTAATGAGTTATTTAGATTCTCTTCCATCTTTTCTTTATTGGCTTTTAATCCTTGTAGACAATTTTTATTAAAACTATCAATGGAATCTTTTAATAGTTGAATACTTTGGTCAATATTATAAGCAATCACTGGCATGAATACATTTAGTTCAAAGTTTCCTTGGCTGGCAGCAATTCCTACCGTTGTATCATTTCCCATTACTTGCACAGCTACCATAGTCATGGCTTCACTTTGTGTAGGATTGACTTTTCCAGGCATAATCGAAGATCCAGGTTCATTAGCTGGAATTTCAATTTCTCCTATACCACATCGAGGACCACTAGCTAGCCAACGAATATCATTGGCAATCTTCATACAGTTTGCAGCTAATGCTTTTAGAGCCCCACTGACCATTACACAGGCATCTTTACTAGTAAGGGAATGAAATTTATTTAGTGCTGGTCGATAATTCAAACCAGTTTTTTCATTTAATAAATCACAGACTTTTTGATCAAATCCTTTTGGGCAGTTAATTCCAGTTCCTACAGCGGTAGCACCAATCGCAATTTCACTAGCGTAATAAGCACTTTGTTTCAAATGTTCAATATTATGTTCTAACATGCTGCGATAACCACTTAATTCTTGCCAGAAATATAATGGAGTAGCATCTTGTAAGTGCGTACGCCCGATTTTAATAATATCTTTATTTTCATCTTCTAAACGTTTGAATGTTTCCACTATAGATTCAATGGTTGGAATTAATTCTTTTTCTATCCGTTGAACAATCATCATATGTAAAGCACTTGGGAAAGTATCATTGGAACTTTGACTAGCATTAACATCATCATTTGGGTGCAATAATTCTTTACCTGCTTTTTCATTAGCAATCCCGCTAATTACCTCATTGACATTCATATTGGATTGGGTTCCTGATCCTGTTTGCCAAACACGAAGAGGGAATTGATCCTTATAAGCTCCTTGTTCTATTTCATTACATACAGAAACAATGGCTTCTGCTTTCTCTTTTGTCAGTTTATCAAAATCAGCATTGGCCTTTGCACATGCTTCTTTTAATAAGATAAAACTTTGAATGATTGATTCGGGCATTCTTTCAATCCCGATTTTAAAGTTTTCTATGCTTCGTTGGGTTTGAGCTTTCCAATATTTATCTGCTTCAACCTTCATTTCTCCTAATACATCTTTTTCAATTCTGTACTTTGTCATTTTATAGTCCTCTTTCTTGTTTAGAATACCATATTTCAGACTCGGATGTTTGTTTCATGTTAAAATAAAAATACAATAGAAACGAGGTTTTATTATGCGAATGGGTAGTGCTTTTGAAGCCTATCTTGATGATTATGGTTTAGTAAATGTATATATGGCTAAATCATATTATGATGGTTCTTCAAAGGTCTTTTATATGAAAGACACAAAAAATAGAATTCTGCCTTTAACAATTTCAAGTCAGTCGGATTTGATCAATGGATATACACATTATAAGTTGTCTATTCAAGGCTCTTTACATATTGGAGAAGAGTATACAGTCTATGAAGAACATTGTCGAACTACAGTATGTCAATATGGGCATATTGTAAAGACAAAAAAGTTTTGCGATGACTATGAATATAAAGGGTCAGATTTAGGTTTAACTTATACACCAATATGTTCAACATTCAAAGTGTGGTCGCCAGTGGCTTTAGAAATATTATTGGCTTATACACATGAGGGTGTATATCACACAAAGATGATGAATCGAAAATCAAAAGGAGTATTTGAAATTCGTATTGATGAAGACTTATTAGGAGATCAATACAATTTTATGGTGCGTGTGAATGGTCGTTGGCTTGAAACGGTAGATCCATATACTTCTTTTACTGGACCAAACGCAACATATAGTATTGTCATGGATGTCTCTTTGTTGGATTTTCCAAAAAAAGTGGCTTGTCCACCTTTGAAATCCAATTGTGATGCGATTATTTATGAAGCAAGTGTTCGTGATATGACCAGTCAACCAGGAATGGGAGTTAGCTATCCGAAAAAGTTTAGAGGATTTACTCAAGAAACTGAGATAACCAAAGAAAAAGAAACAGGATTTACATATCTAAAGAGTTTAGGTGTGACACATGTGCAATTATTGCCTGTCTTTGATTTTGGATCAGTGGATGAAATTTATCCAGATCACTTTTATAACTGGGGATATGATCCTGTTCAATATCGTGCCTTAGAGGGAAGTTATGCCTATGATCCAAAAGTTGCCAGTGATCGAATCATAGAATTTGCCAATTTAGTACAAGATTGTCATAAAGCAGGACTTCGTGTGAATTTGGATTTGGTATTTAATCACGTTTTTGATAAAGATAGTTTTGCTTTAGAACGAATGGTTCCTAATTATTATTTCCTTATGAATAAACAAGGGGAATTCTCCAATGGTTCTTATTGCGGTAATGATATTGATACCCAACCACCGATGAGTAAACGTTACTTTATTGAAACATGTAAGCGCATTGTCAAATGGTTTGATGTAGATGGTTTCCGTTTTGATTTAATGGGAATCTTAGATTTCAACTTGATGAATGATATTGTCAAAGAATGTCGTAAGATCAAAAAAGATTTCATGATTTATGGAGAAGGTTGGAATATGCCTAGCTTCGTGCATGAAGATTTACGTGCAAGTCAATATAACCAAGCTAAAATGCCGCTAGTGGGGCATTTCTCCGATGCATTTAGAGATTGTATTCGAGGATCAAATAATGAATTAAATCAAAAAGGATTTGCCTCTGGAGATACGTCTTTGATTTATCATGCGATGGATCGTATGAGTGCTTCAGGCGCTTTATATGATAGCCCACAAAAAGTGATTAACTTTGTAGAGTGTCATGATAACCACACTCTATGGGATAAAAATAGAGTATGTTGTTACGGAGAAAATCGTGCAGTTCGTCAAAAAAGACACATTATGGCAACCGCCATGGTACTACTTGCCCAAGGTGTACCATTTATACATGCTGGTCAAGAATTTGCTCGTACAAAACAAAATGAAGGAAATACTTATAATGCCAGTGACAACATTAATATGATGGACTATACACGAAAAGATGAAAACTCACATTTGGTCGACCAAGTGAGACAATTGATTCAAATTCGTAGAAAGCATTCTAGCTTCCGATTGGATAGTCTAGAAGCCATTCGTGATCATGTCCAATTTGAGACAATGAATGATCAAGTATTAGTATATCGATGTCAGGATGGGGATGATTCTTGTATCTCTTTCTTTAATCCTACATATGATACTTTCGTATATGCCTTTGGACAAGATGTAGATATTTTATTTGACAATGGTAATTCGAATCGAACAAAAACTAATGCGGTTACAATTGCTCCACATAGCGTTGTGGTTTGTTCACAATAAAAAAACAGGTTGACACACCTGAAACCAACTCATATAATCTATAAAAATAAGAGGAGAGAATTATGGCAAAATTTTATGACGAACCATCCCGTACATTCAATGAATACTTACTTGTGCCTGGATTTACGGATGAAAATTGTATTCCGGACAATGTAAGCTTAAAAACACCATTGGTGAAATACAAAAAAGGACAAGAACCTGAACTATCTTTAAATATTCCTTTAGTTTCTGCAGTAATGCAAGCAGTTAGTGGTGAAAAAATGGCAGCTGCTTTAGCTCGAGAAGGTGGAGTAAGTTTTATCTTTGGATCACAAACCATTGAAAGCCAAGCTGCAATGATTCGTAAAGTAAAATCAACCAAAGCTGGATTTGTAGGAAGTGATTCCAATATTTCACCAGAACATACATTAGAAGATGTATTGGCATTGAAAGAAGAAACAGGACATTCTACGATGGCTGTTACTGAAGATGGAACTAGCGATGGGAAATTAGTTGGAATTGTCACAAGTCGTGACTACCGTATTTCTAGAATGAATCCATCAACAAAAGTGAGTGAATTCATGACTCCATTTGATAAGTTGATTGTGGGAGATGAAGATATTACATTAAGTGAAGCAAATGATATTATTTGGGATAATAAATTAAACCAATTACCAATTGTTGATAAGGACCAACGTTTAAAAGCATTTGTCTTCCGTAAAGATTATGAAAGTCATAAAGACCATCCAAATGAATTA
>CADBTK010000232.1 GCA_902797585.1 Erysipelothrix rhusiopathiae | reverse complement strand
TTCGGCGTGTTGAAGAACAATATTATCGATTGTTTTTCCATCCAATACTGATTGGATTCTTTCTAAACTTTCAGCACTAAATTCTTCTTCGACGGTATCAAATAATGTAATTTGATCATCCATTACTAAATAGGCATTATATGTAACTCCTTCTTCAACAGGATATAGTTCTCCATGGAAGTGTCGGCAGTTATAATCACGGGCTCCTACCCAGTAAACATTGTTGGCAATTTGTCTCGCTTTTTTCATATAAAATTCTCCTTCCGTACTAGTGTAACATTTAATTTTAAAAATGCCACGTTAACGCTTATAATAAGACTAGAGGTAAAAATCATGATTATAGAAAGTCGACGCGTTTGGGTCTTGAATAATTGGATGGAGGCTCAAATTGAAGTAGTAGATGGAAAGATTATTAATATATATCCATACCATTTCAAACAAGCGGATAAAGATTATGGAAATGATCGAATTGTTCCTGGTTTTATTGATGTCCATACACATGGGATGATGGATTTTGATACCAATGATGCCAATCCAGATGGATTAAGAAGATGGCTAAAAGAAGTAGTCAAAGAAGGAGTTACTGGTATTTGTCCAACAACGATAACCCAGAGTGAACAAGTTTTGACTAAAGCATTAGAAAATGTTGCGAATGTGGTCAAAGAAGGATATCAAGGAGCACAAATTCTAGGTATTCATTTTGAAGGACCTTATTTGGATCAACAATATAAAGGGGCACAACCAGAAGCTTATTGTGTGCCTAGTGATGTCGAACAATTTAAACGATATGAAAAGGCAAGTAATGATTTAATTAAGATTATTACTATGGCTTGTGAACATGATCAAAACTTTGAATTGACACATTATTGTAATGAAAAGGGAATTGTAGTAAGTCAAGGGCATTCCAGTGCTACTTTCCAACAAGCGCAAATGGCCATAGCTCATGGGGCTAAAAGTATGACGCATGTCTATAATGGAATGACTCCATATCATCATCGTGATCCTGGACTAGTTGGGGCAGCTTTGCGTTTCCAAAATGTATATGGAGAAATTATTGTGGATGGTTGTCATAGTTCGCTGGAAGCCATTTATAATTTTTATCAAGCCAAAGGAAATGATACAGCTATTATGATTACCGATTCGAGTTTAATGAAAGGATTGGAACCAGGAAGCCAACGTTTATTTGGAGGAAATCCAGTCATTCTTTATGAAGATGGTACGGCCCATTTGGTAGAAGGTGGCAATTTAGCAAGTTCAACCTTAAAAGTAAATGAAGGGTTGCGTTTGGTTGTCCAACAAGCTGGCGTACCTTGGCAAGCAGCCATTAACTCTTGTACGATAAATCCAGCCAAAATGTTGGGTGTGGATGATAAAAAAGGAAGTATACAAGTGGGAAAAGATGCTGATATAGTTGTATTAGATGATCAATATGAAGTTGTCATGACATATGTCAAAGGAAAAGAGGGTTTTTAAATGAGATTAATTCTAGACACAGCCGACATTCATGCGATTAAAGAGTTCGATGAAATCTTAAATGTAGCTGGGGTAACAACCAATCCAACCATTATTACAAAATCCAATAAAGAAGCAAAAGATGTATTGATGGAGATTGCGAATTATTTAGATGATGATCAAATGTTATTTGCGCAAGTTTTGGCTACTACTAAAGAAGAAATGATGGAAGAAGCGCGACAATTGATGAAAATCAAAAAGAAAAATATGCATGTAAAAATTCCTGTAACCAAAGAAGGATTAAAAGCAATTAAACAATGTCGAAAAGAAGGAATTCCAACACTAGCCACTGCAATTTATTCAGCCGAACAAGGTTTGATGGCAGCGATGAATGGAGCTAATTACTTAGCGCCTTATGTGAATCGTATGGAAAACTATGGAGATGGTGTTGGACAAGTTCTTGCTTTACAACAAATGTTAAATGTCTACAATTTGGATACTAAGATTGTGGCAGCAAGTTTTAAAAATGTGAAACAAGTCCATCAATTATTAAAAGGTGGCGTATACTCATTGACATTACCAGTGGATGTAACACGTAACTTATTTGAACATCCTGCCACTACTGTAGCAGTAGGGGAATTTACTGCTAACTGGATGAAAGCTTATAAAAGAAAAACATTATTTGAATAAGAGAGAAGGACTGTCCTATGTGGGACAGTTTCTTTTTTTAACTTTTTTAGCAGTCTTTGGTTGACAGTGCTAAAAAGGGTGTTATAATAATGTTAGCAGTATTAGATTATGAGTGCTAAAGGAGGTGCTTATCATGAATTTAGAACAAATATCAGAAAAACTTCAAAAGTTATTGGTGCAAGCGGCAAATAATGCCAAGGATAAAGGAAGAGCCAATGTGGATACCATTGATATCTTAGAAGTTTTCTTTAAAGATGATGTCTTGGATGGACTTTATAATCGTCTTGGCATCGATAAGAAAAAAGCAATAGAAATTATCGAAAGGGAAGAAAAAAATATAGCTAGTACTCAATCGGGTCAATTAAATTTTTCAACGGAAGTACAAAAGAGTTTAGATAAAGCAGAAAAATGGGCCAAACAACACAATGAAACATATTTAAGTGTAGCCAGTATGTGGTTGGCTTTGATGTTTAACTCTAGCTATATCTCGAAAACATTAGTCAAAGAATTTAATCTTGATGAAAAAACATGCCAACAGGCTGAATTAGAAAGGAGAAATGGTAAAGTGTACGATACTCCAAATGCTGAAGAAAATGTAGAAAGTCTAAAAAAATATGGTCGTGATTTAGTCCAAGAAGTACGCGATGGAAAGATTGATCCAATCATTGGACGAGACGATGAAATACGTCGTTTGATGCAAATTCTATCTCGTAAAACTAAGAATAATCCAGTCTTAATTGGTGAACCAGGGGTTGGAAAAACGGCGGTTGTGGAAGGATTGGCTTGGCGAATTATGAAAGGGGATGTGCCTGATTCTTTAAAAGATAAACGCTTAGTGGAATTGGACATGGGATCTTTAATTGCTGGAGCTAAATACCGTGGTGAATTTGAAGAACGTTTAAAAGCAATCCTAGATGAAGTGAAACAAAGTTCTGGACAAATCATTTTGTTCATTGATGAAATTCATAACTTAGTAGGAGCGGGAAAAACAGAAGGATCGATGGATGCAGCTAACTTATTAAAACCGATGTTAGCTCGTGGAGAACTTCATTGTATTGGAGCGACTACTTTCAATGAATATCGAAAGTATATAGAAAAAGATGCCGCTTTAGAAAGACGTTTCCAAAAAGTAAATGTACAACAGCCAAGTGTTGTGGATACCATTAGTATCTTACGAGGATTAAAAGATCGTTTTGAAAGTTATCATGGAGTGCAAATCTTAGATGAAGCTTTGGTTGCAGCCGCTACATTATCTAACCGATATATCACCGATCGTTTCTTACCAGATAAAGCCATTGATTTAGTGGATGAAGCGTGTGCGACTTTAAAAGTTCAAATGGAAAGTATGCCTCAAGAATTGGATAGTTTACAACGTCGTATTCTTCAATTACAAATTGAAAAGACATCTTTGCATGATGAAACGGATAAAAAAGCGATTGAAAGACGAGAAGAAATTGAAAAAGAATTGGCTTCTTTACAAGAACAACGAGATGAAATGCATTCTCGTTGGGAAGATGAAAAAGCTGAACTAGCTTCCAGTCAAGATGCCAAACAACAACTAGAAAAGGCAAAACTAGATCTAGAACAAGCACAAAATGAAGCGCGTTATGAAGATGCAGCAAAACTTCAATATGGAATTATTCCAGAATTAGAAGAAAAGATTGCGAGTTCTCAAGATGTGCGTCACGAAGATGCCTTGATTCAAGAAATTGTGGATGAAGATATGATTGCCCAAATCGTCTCTCGTTGGACTGGGGTTGAAGTCAGTCGTCTAGTAGAGAGTCAAAGAGAAAAACTATTGCGTCTATTTGATGAATTAGGAAAACGTGTCGTTGGACAAGATCAAGCTCTTCATTTAGTAACGGATGCGATTTTACGTAGTAAAGCCCAAATTCAAGATGAGAATCGTCCGATTGGATCCTTTATGTTTTTAGGTCCTACTGGAGTAGGGAAAACCGAAGTGGCCAAAGCATTGGCTGAACAACTATTCGATGATGAAAAACATATTGTTCGAATTGATATGAGTGAATATATGGAAAAACATAGTGTGTCTCGTTTAATTGGAGCGCCTCCAGGTTATGTAGGATACGATGAAGGAGGGCAATTAACAGAAGCCATTCGTCGTCAACCATATTCCATTATTCTCTTTGATGAAATTGAAAAAGCGCATAAGGATGTTTTGAATATCCTGCTTCAGATTCTTGACGAGGGCAGAATTACCGATGCGCAGGGAAGAACTATTAATTTTGAAAATACTA
>CADBTK010000231.1 GCA_902797585.1 Erysipelothrix rhusiopathiae | reverse complement strand
CTGTGTCTATTTGTGCTTTTAATAAAGAATAATTTTCATTTCTCTTTAAACAAGTTATGTATGTATTGGCCATTTTACCTTTTGGACTAATACGCATCGCATTGCGATGACGATCTTGTCCAATTGGGGCATGGACTTCTTTTTCTTTCCAAGGGAATTTTCCTTTTACCACACATTGGTATTCTTTGATTATTTTGTGGTTAACCATCAAATCATCTAATAGTGGTTGAAAGATCGGTTGTTTACAAAATAAGACCAAGCCAGAAGTTTGTTCATCAATACGATGAACGCATTGGATCGAATGCGACCATTGAATTTGACTTTGAATTTGATCTTGTAGATTCTTATGGTTATTTCCATCATCATGAACTAAAAGAAAAGGTTTTTTATAAGCGATTAAACACAAAGAATCCTCATACAATATTTCAACATGTTCTTGGCTTTGTGACATCATTGTTGGTTCTGATTTCAATGGAAAAGATAAGATTTGTCCTTTGGTTACTTTTATTGGCAAGCCTTGGCATAAACTATTGATATGTTTCTTTGAAATCTTCCATTCTTTTAAAGCGGCATGAATGGTAGAATCTTGGTTAATTTTTAATTTGAAAACATGTTCATTTAATTCAATAATTTGACTAATTTTTTTGAGCATATTCATAGTATAACAAGAATGGGTTTGTTATACTTGAGTTAGTTAAAAAAGGAGATTAAAAACAATGAAATTAGTAAAATGTGATGTATGCGGAAATGTTTATGAATTAATTGGTGGACCAGGTGCCTGCGTTGGTACTTGTTGTGGAAAAGATATGCGTGTAGTAGAAGCTGGAGTAGAAGATGCAGCTCAAGAAAAACACGTACCAGCAGTTGTACAAGATGGGCAAGTATTACATGTAGTTGTTGGAGAAGTTGAACATCCAATGTTAGAAAAACATTATATTACTAACATCTGGGCTGAATTTGAAGATGGTACAGTAGAACGTAGTACTTTAATTCCTGGAACAGCTCTAAAAGCAGACTTTGATATTAAAGGTCGTACAGGTAAAGTCACAGTATACGAATACTGCAACTTACATGGATTGTGGAAAACTACATTAGACATTCAATAGAAGTATGAAGGCAACCGAAAGGTTGTCTTTTTTATGTCTAAACCCAGATAAATAATTATAATATAAGTGTGTTAGAATTAGTGTTCGAATGGGATGATATTAAGAGTCAGAAGAGTTAAAAAACATGGGGTTTCATTCATTTGAATCAAAAACATATGAAAAGAGGAAATGATATGAGAAAAGAATACGACTTTACTGATGCAAAAAAGAATCCTTATGCGAAAGTTATAAAGAAACAAATTACGATTAATCTTAATGAAGACACAATCAATTATTTTCGGCGGCAATCGGAACAAACTGGAATTCCTTATCAAACTCTTATAAATCTTTATTTAACAGATTGTGCTCAAAAGAATAAAAATATTCATTTTGTATGGGAATAATTATATTTAGGCAACCGAAAGGTTGTCTTTATTAATGTGGTATACTTTTATTTATGAAAAATAAGCGAATACATCCATATGTGCAACTCATTCTTTTTGGGATCATAACAGGAATCTTAGTAGGGTTTGCTCAAACAATTTTCTATTATGGAATGGAATTGATTTTTGAATTCCGTCATGGAAAAGAAATGACTTTATTTTATGGGTTACCACTAGCCGGACTTTTCATTGTTTATTTATTTCAAAACTTTGATATCAAACGAAACTTTGGAATGAATCTATTATTTCATGTGGATCAAAAAAGGGAAGATGATATACCTTTGGTCATGGCGCCATTGATGATTGTAGCCACTTGGATTACCCATTTCTTTGGAGGAAGTGCGGGTCGAACAGGAGTGGCAGTGCAAGTAGGATCAACCATTGCTTATTGGTTAAAGAATAAAACCGATGCCCAAATTAGACGCTCAACTGTCTTAATGACGGGAGTTTCGGCTGGATTTGCAGGATTATTTGGAACGCCATTTGCAGCTATCTTATTTGCGTTAGAAATCTTTCATGCTGGAACAGTTCGAATTTATGGATTTATTCCTGTAGCAGTGGCTTCATTTACTTCTGCTGGCGTGACGTATTGTATGGGTATGAGAAAAAGTCATTTTGTATTAGATAGCATTTTTCAATGGGATCTATTAAGCATTTTTAAATTAGCCATTTTAGGAATCTTATTTGGAATGCTTGGATGGGCATTTTCTACTGGAATGCATAAGGCAAAGCACGCTTGGGCCCATGTGCATAATCCATATTATCGTATCTTTATTGGAGGATTGTTAGTGGCAATTCTTATGATGATGACTTCTGGACGTTATGCCAACCTAGGAGAAGATTTAATTCATCAAGCTATATTGGGTGATCAAATTCTTCCTTGGGATTTCTTACTCAAAATGGGATTAACGATTTTGACATTATCGTGTGGATTCCATGGAGGAGAAGTAAAGCCACTATTTGCGATTGGTTCCACTTTTGGATATGTAATAGCGCCAATTTTTGGCTTGCCACCACATATTGGAGCCGCCTTAGGATATTGTGCTTTATTTGGAGCAGGAACCAATACTTTCTTTGCGCCAATGATACTTAGTGTAGAAGCCTTTGGTCCTAGTATTTTGGTTCCCATTGTGATTGTGAGCACTATTTCTTATTTGTGTAATCAAAACGCTAGTATCTATCCTTATCAACAAGTAAAAAAATATTTTTAGGTCAATGAAATTTTGAAAGAGAATTCATTGACTTTTTTTAAATTTTACATTTCTCTTACAAATGAAAAATGGTATATTTTTTATAGGAGAAAATGAAAATGTTGGAATGTAAACATCTTATAAAAGATTATCAAAGTGGGGATGATGTTGTTCATGCGTTACGTGACGTATCTTTTTCTTTCCGAGATCATGAATTTGTATCCATTCTTGGTCCAAGTGGATGTGGAAAAACAACATTATTAAATATTATCGGTGGTCTTGATCACTATACTAGTGGGGACTTAGTGATCAATGGTCGTTCTACCAAAGATTATAATGATCAAGATTGGGACACATATCGAAATCATAAAGTAGGATTTGTTTTTCAAACCTACAATTTAATCATGCACCAAAATGTATTATCCAATGTAGAATTGGCATTAACATTAACTGGTGTTTCTAAAGAAGAAAGAAAAGCAAGAGCCAAAGAAGTATTAACGCGAGTTGGATTAAAAGATCAACTGTATAAAAAACCTACGCAATTATCCGGTGGACAAATGCAACGTGTTGCGATTGCCCGTGCTTTAATCAATAATCCAGAAATCTTATTGGCAGATGAGCCAACGGGAGCTTTGGATAGTGAAACCAGTGTACAAATTATGGACATCTTAAAAGAGATTAGCCAAGATACATTGGTTATTATGGTTACCCATAACCCGGAATTAGCGGATCAATATTCCACTCGGATTATTAAATTGTTGGATGGAAAAGT
>CADBTK010000230.1 GCA_902797585.1 Erysipelothrix rhusiopathiae | reverse complement strand
TTAATCCTACTTTTTGAAGTAGTTCAATAATCTTTTGGTAACGTTCTTCTTTTGTAGAATACAATTTGTGAATATCCAATGGTTCTCCAACGATATCACCAACTGTCATACGTGGATCCAAACTAGCATATGGATCTTGGAACACAATTTGCATTTTTTTACGATATGGCAACATATCTTCTGCAATCTTATTCTCTTTATCAAATAAGACTTTCCCATCGTATATGATTTTTCCACCTGTTGGTTCATGTAAACGTAATAGAGTTCGTCCAGCTGTTGTTTTTCCACAACCAGATTCCCCTACCATTCCTAATGTTTCCCCTTTTTTAATTTTAAAAGAAACATCATCTAGTGCTTTTACGAATTTTTTATTTTTTCCATAGCCGCCCGCAGGAAAGTATTTCTGCAAGTGCTCAACTTCTACTAAATAATCACTCACTTTGAGCCTCCTGTCCTGTTTTTTCGGACGCTTGTTTTTCTAATTCTTCTTTTTGGTTTATCCAACATTGTGTGTAGTGCACATCCGTAATATTGGTAACCGGTGGCATCTCACGCAAACAGATTTTCATACATTTATCACAACGTGGTGCAAATGGACAACCCGCTGGCGGATTCAACATATCTACTGGTGTTCCTTCAATTGGAACTAAACGTTCATGATCTTTGGTATCTAAACGTGGAATACTACGAATTAATCCTTTCGTATATTCATGTTTTGGATTATAGAATATGTCATCGGTTGTACCATATTCAATAATTCGACCTGCATACATAACCGCAATTTTCTCACACATGCTGGCAACGATTCCTAAGTCGTGGGTAATCATGATAATTGCCATTCCTAAACGATCTTTCAATTCCATCATCAACTCTAATATTTGAGCTTGGATGGTTACGTCTAAAGCCGTTGTTGGTTCATCCGCAATTAATAGTTTCGGTTCACATGCCAAGGCAATGGCGATCATGACACGTTGGCGCATCCCACCAGATAATTCATGTGGATATTGCTTCAAGCGCTTTTCTGGTTCGTTAATTCCAACCAATTCCAATAATTCTTTGGCACGTTCATGAATTTGATCTTTTGTTTTATCGGTATGAAGTTTGATCACTTCTTCAATTTGATTTCCAATGGTATACACTGGGTTCAAACTTGTCATTGGATCCTGGAAGATAATAGATACTTCATTTCCTCTAATCTCTCTAAAATCTTCTTCTTTCATATCATTGATATGATGTCCATTGAAATTTAAATCTCCACCAATTAATTTTCCTGGATATGCAGTTAGCCCCATTAATGAGTAAGCAGTAACGGATTTCCCTGATCCACTTTCTCCAACGATTCCTAATACTTCTCCTTCTTTTAGGCGAATGGAAACGTCATTTAAAGCTTTTACCTCACCTGCTGGCGTAAAGAAGGAAAGGCGTTCGTGTTGAATGTCTACTAAATATTCTGACATAAAGCCTCCTTAATTCTTCAATTTCGGGTCAAACGCATCACGTAGACCGTCTCCCAACAAGTTAAAACTCAAAATAATTAAACTAATAACAATGGATGGAATAAATAGTAAATGTGGATAAGTATTCAATCCATTAATCGCTTCCGATGCAAGAGATCCTAAAGAAGGCATCGGTACAGCAACTCCTAAACCTAAGAAAGATAAGAAACTTTCTGTAAAGATAGAAGAAGGAATTTGAAGCGTTGTAATAACAATCAAAGTTCCAATACTGTTGGTTAATAAGTGTTTACGAATAATACGACTACCACTAGCACCTAAGGCACGAGCAGCTGTTACATATTCACTTTCTTTTAATTGTAAAATTTGACTTCGAACCATACGTGCCATACCAACCCAATATAACAAGGCAAAAACAATAAAAATACTAATCATGTTTTCACCCATGATTCGTACCCAACCAAAGCCAGGAACGGTCGATAGATGACTCATCGGTTCTTTCAAGGCAAAGGATAATAAGACAATCAATAGAATGTCAGGAATCGTATAGATGACATCGACAATACGCATCATAACCAAATCGACCCATCCCCCAGCAAAAGCTGCAATAGATCCATAAATTGATCCGATGATCAAAATAATGACGGCTGCTACAATTCCCACTAATAATGAAACACGACTTCCCATCATGACACGAATGGCATAGTCTCGTCCCATTTTATCTGTACCTAAGAAATGAGGGAATACAGATTCACCCGCTTTAATTTTAGCTTGTTCAGTTAGTGAATATTGCATAGGAGCTAAGTTGTTAGCCCCTTGAATTTGTTGTTTATATGTATATGGATAGAATTTTGGAACAATAAAAGCAAAGACAATAATAATTGCGATTACGACCAAACAAACCATCGCTACTTTATTTTTGCGTAAGCGTCGGAATCCATCTTTCCAGAAGTTGACGCTTTCACGCATGACTACCAAACTTTCTTTTTCATCTTCTGTTGCAGGAAGGAAATCGTCTGGATTTATATTTAATTGAAAACTCATTTTATTTTTTTCCATACGAACCTCATTCCTACTTCAACTTAATACGTGGATCAACAATTGTATATACAATGTCCACGACCAATAACATAACAACCATAAAAGTCGCCAAGAAAATGGTAGTCCCCATAATCATCGTATAATCACGACCATTGATTGCTTTAATAAATTCCCCACCTAATCCTGGGATAGTAAAAATCTTTTCAACAATAAAAGATCCTGTCAATGTATAAGTAACCATTGGTCCAATGTATGTGATAACAGGTAATATGGCATTTCGCAATGCATGTTTAAATAACATAGCATGTGACGACAATCCTTTTGCACGAGCTGTTCGCATGTAATCTTGCCCTAATACATCCAACATACTAGAGCGCATCAAACGCATAATATAAGATGTTGGATATGCAGATAAAGCAGCAACAGGCATAATATAATGTTTCCAAGAATTTAATCCTAATGTTGGCAACCATCCAAGTTTTACCCCAAAGGTATACATCAACATGGTACAGATAACAAAACTTGGAACCGCAATCCCCATTGTGGCAATCACACTGAAAAAGCTATCTATAGCCGTTCCTCGTTTGTAAGCAGCCAATACTCCTAATGGAACTCCCAACAACAAGGAAACAATAACCGCAATTCCTCCCACTTTTGCTGAAACTGGGAATTTTGCTTTTATGATATCCATAACAGAACGTCCACGTTGTTTTAAGCTATCTCCAAAATCTCCGTGAGCTGCATCTGTAATATATGTGACATATCTTTCAGCAAATGGTTTATCCAACCCATATTTTGCTTCTAAGGCTGCTGTTGCAGCTGGGCTAATCGCTTTCTCTGAAAGAAAAGGTCCTCCAGGGACTAAATTCATCAGACAAAATGTAATGGTGGCAACAGCCCAAATTGTTGCCAGTGCAAGAATAACTCGCTTAAAAATATACTTTAACACTTAAATCTCTCCTGTTTTTCTATTATCTCTTATTATAAAACGTAAAAAACGCAATAAAAAAAAGAGTTTCGCCTTTTTACATTTTACAAGAAAGGGTATGTAAAATCAATAGACCCCCTGTAAAATAGACTCCTTCTCTTTCAATTCTTCGTAAAGTTTTTACATCAATGAAAAACACATCTTTATAAACAGCATTCCACGATAATTCTTCCCTATTTATATTTAAGGAATATCTATGAATATGATTCAAAAATAATTAACTTTCATTTTCATTCCAAAGATCAACCATGAGAGGATATTTGGTTGCCTCTTGATATAGAACATCATAATTGATGTCATTATCACGAAGTTGCTGAATAAATTCTTTTAAGTATCCATCATATTCAAAGTATTGCATGAAGTTAACATAAAAACTTCCATTAATAGCACTTAATTCAAGTGTTAGTGGTGTAGCTGAAGATGGCAATGCAGTAGAAGGCAATACATGGAATTCTTGAATATAGAATTCAGCCTCTCCCATGTCGGTTTTCCCTACATAACTGACTGTTGCACTCATTTTAGATGTTTCTTGATTCATTTTCTCTACACAAAGTTTATGTTTCTTTTCTTCGCTATCGCATTGATTCAATTCATCCATAAAACATTGGTAATCTTTCACTTCTTGCAAAACCATATCTTGGTTGGATTGCAACGCCACCATTCCTCTAAAACATGTCGCTTGTTGACCAAATTCCATACTTTTCATTTTTTCGTTATATACCAATCGTACATCCCCTACTAAACTTTGATGAGCAACAGGCGCATTCAAAGCTTTTCGTTGGTTAACGCACATCGATATAACAACAGGATCTTTTGACTTTGCATTCAACTTATCAATCGCTCTAGCCAAAAATAGAGCAATAATAGTTCCAGGACTACCGTCATTGGATATATTGAATCGCATAAATTCTTTTTCAGGAATTCGAATATTATAGACAATACA
>CADBTK010000229.1 GCA_902797585.1 Erysipelothrix rhusiopathiae | reverse complement strand
TAATAAATCCCATCTATACCGATGTTTAAACAACCTTCTAACCCTTTTTGTGCAATCTCTAATTCATCTTCCATAAATAATTTACAGAAGTTGACATAAAGCTTTTTATTGTATTTTTCACATTCTTGTTTTACTTCTTTTAATTGAGTCTCTGTTAAATTTTGGATAGCACGAATCGATACCCCTTCCAAGCCCACAATAAAACCATCTGCATAAGCAGATAAGGATGGAATTGATTCAAGTTGATGCAATGTCGTTAATATCATAGTGCCTCCCATAAAAAAAGAATGCGAAATCGCATTCCTATTATATCATTCTTTATTACGAATGAAAGCCAAACATTCTTCTTCGCTATATACCACTTTTTCTGCCGCGGGACCTTCTTGATGATGATGGCGATTGATTTGAAGAGTATGCATTCCAGCACTAGAGGCCCCTAGCATATCATTCACATAATGATCGCCCACATAAGTCCAATCTTCAGGCTTTTGTCCAAGAATGTCTAAAACTTTTAAAAAAGCTTCTTTATTTGGTTTAGCGACCCCTATTTGACCAGAGGTAAATAAATGATCTTCAGGGATATATTTATCCAATTGTAAAGATTTAAATTTTCTTCTTTGATGTTCATCTTGCCCATTGGATAATACTACGACATCTTTTCCATATTCTTCTAAGAATTCTTTAAAGAGTGGACTAAGAGAAATATGATATTGATGATCTCGATATGTACGAACAAATCTTTTGGCCATATCTATATCCCAATCAAGTTTCTTATTCTTACATAACATCACAACACGATAAATAACAGATGCATCCATAGAGATAATACCTGCTTCTTGAATTTCAAAGACATCATCCCCAATTTTACGAAACTCTTTATATAATTCATCTAAATCAGCATCTAAATCAGGAAAGAATTCGGCCATTGTTTCATTAAAAGGAGCTTGTAAATCATATAAGGTATCATCACAATCAAACATCCATTTCATAACATTTCCTTCTTTCTAAAAAAGAAAGGAGTTCAGTTGAACTCCTTCATCTTTTCTTATTCTCCTTCTTTCGCAAGAGATTCTAAACGGTGACGACGACGCATTGCATCGGCTTTTTGAGCTTCGAATAATGCTTTCGCTCCTTCTTCACCTTTTAGTTTCGCTAATTGAGCGTAACGAGTTTCACGTAACATGAACGCTTCCATCTTAGAGTAATCTGGCTCTTTAGAGTCGATTATTAAGTGTTGTTCGGCACGTGGGTCGTAACGGTACAAGTCAACATATCCACATTCAACGGCGTCACGTTGTACTTGTTGGTGGTTAGATAATCCTCCTTTGATACCGTGTTCAGCACATGGTGCATAAGCGATAATCAAAGATGGTCCGTTGTAGCTTTCTGCTTCTTGGAATGCTTTCAATGTTTGCATTTTGTTAGCACCCATACATACGCTTGCTACATATACATGACCATAAGTCATAGCAATTTGTCCTAAGTCTTTCTTAGAAGTAGTTTTACCACCAGCAGCGAACTTCGCAATAGAAGCACGTTGACTAGATTTAGAAGATTGTCCACCAGTGTTAGAGTAAACTTCTGTATCCAATACTAAGATGTTTACATTTACATCGTTAGCTAATACGTGGTCAACCCCACCGTATCCGATATCGTAAGACCATCCGTCTCCACCAATGATCCATACAGAACGTTCAACTAAGTCTTCGTCCGCTAAAGATTGTACTTCTTCGTTAGCTTCTTTAGCAGCTAATTCTTTAATTTGTGGTTGTAATTCACGTTGTGTATCACGGTCTTGTTTTGCATCTAAGTATTTAGCAAACAAGTCTTTCAATTCTGCACTTACAGAATCCATGTTGTCTTCCATAATGCGGTAAATACGAGCCATTTTGTAGTTTTGAGCTAAAGCCATACCATATCCGAATTCAGCGTTGTCTTCGAATAATGAGTTAGCCCAAGAAATACCTTCTCCATCTTGGTCAACAACGAATGGAGTTGAAGGGTTCGCTCCACAGTAAATAGAAGAACATCCAGTTGCGTTGGCAATCATCATGTCTTTACCGAACAATTGAGATGCCAAACGGTAGTAAGGAGTTTCCCCACAACCTGGACAAGATCCACTTACTTCGAAGTAAGGCATTTGGAATTGAGATCCCTTAATTGTGTTTTTAGGGAACAAGTCTGTTTTGTATTCAGTTTCTTTGTACAAGTAGTCAGCCAATGCGTCTTCACTCAATTTAGAGTGGATGTCTACCATCTTCAACGCTTTGTTTCCTTGTTTTCCAGGACATTCGCTTACACAAAGTCCACAACCAACACAGTTGCTAGGAGAAACTTGTACACGGAATTTCATTGGTTCTTTTACACCAATAGCATCGATTGTTTCAAATTCTTGTGGTGCATTTTTCACTTCTTCTTCTGTCAACGCAAATGTACGAATTGTTGCGTGTGGACAAACGAATGAACAGATACCACATTGAATACAGTTTTCTGCATCCCATTCAGGTACGTTAACGGCAATTGCACGTTTTTCGTAGAATGAGATTTCATTTTTCATAGTACCATCTAGTACACCATTTTTAGTGAAGGCACTAACTGGCATGTCATATCCTTCCAAGGCGTTAATACGTCCAGCGTATTCATCCCAGTAAGAATCTCCAGTTTCTTCACGTAAGTTTCCAAATGGTAATTCAGCCCATGCTGGATCAACAGTTACTTCAACCAATCCGTCTTTACCAGCATCGATTGCACGGTAGTTCAATTCAACGATTTCGTCTCCTTTTTTACCGTAAGATTTTTTCGCAAATTGTTTCATCAAGTCAATAGAAGTTTCTAATGGCATGATTTGTTCGTTCAATGCGAAGAATGCGGATTGCAAGATTGTATTAGTACGACGTCCCATACCAATTTCTTGAGCAATCTTAGTTGCATTAATGATGTAGAATTTAGCATTTTGTTGAGCTAAACGTGCTTTTAAGCGGTTTGGCATTTGTTCAACGATTTGATCTTTATCAAATGTTGTGTTCAACAAGAATGTTCCACCTTCTTTTAAACCACGAGCTACATCGTATTTAAACATGTATGTATCTAAGGATACGGAAATAAAGTCGGCATTATTTACGTAGTAAGTTGCATGAATTGGGCTCTTACCAAAGCGTAAGTGAGAACGAGTAACCCCACCGGCTTTTTTAGAGTCATACGCAAAGTAACCTTGTGCATATTGGTCAGTGTTGTCTCCGATGATTTTGATGGTGTTTTTGTTGGCACCAACAGTTCCATCACTTCCAAGACCCCAGAATAAACATGCAGTTGCATCGTCTTCTACTGCGTAGTCTTCGTCAACTGGCAATGACAAGTTTGTTACGTCATCTTCAATTCCAATTGTGAAGTTTGTTTTGATTTCGTCTTCTTTTAAGTAATCGTAAACGGCTTTAATGTGTTTTGGTTGTGTATCGTGAGATCCTAGACCATAACGTCCACCGATGATTTCGATTCCTTTTCCGTTCAAAGCAGCCAATACATCTAAGTATAATGGTTCTCCAACAGATCCAGTTTCTTTTGTACGGTCTAATACCGCAATACGTTTAACGCTTGCAGGCAATACATCTGTAAAGTATTTAACAGAGAATGGACGGTACAAGTGTACTTTGATCATTCCGACTTTTTCACCTTTAGCTACTAAGTCATCAATAACCATTTGTGTACATTCACTTGCAGATCCCATAACTACGATTACGCGTTCAGCATCATCTGCCCCATAGTAAGTAAATGGTGCATAGTGACGTCCTGTAATGTCACTAATTTTTTTCATGTAATCAGCAACTACATCAGGAACTGCATCGTAATGAGCATTACGTGCTTCAACACCTTGGAAGAAGATGTCATCGTTTTCGTTGGCACCACGGCTAACTGGGTTAGTGTGAGGTCCCATTGCACGTTTACGGTATTCTTCTAATGCTTCGTAGTCGATTAAGTCTTTGTAGTTTTCAGTGTCAAACACTTCTACTTTGTGAACTTCGTGACTTGTACGGAATCCATCAAAGAAGTGCATGAATGGTACATGACATTTAATCGCTGCCAAGTGAGCAACCCCTGCTAAATCCATTGATTCTTGCACAGAGTGACTTGACAACATACAGATACCAGTTTGACGTGTTGCGTAAACGTCTTCGTGATCACCAAAGATGTTCAAAGAACGAGAAGCGATTGAACGAGCCGCTACGTGAACAACAGCTGGCATGTTTTCCCCAACCCATTTGTAAATGTTTGGGATCATTAACAATAAACCTTGGCTGGCTGTAAAAGTAGTTGCTAAAGTACCACCTTGGATGGCACCGTGAACTGCCCCAGCAGCACCTGCTTCGGATTGCAATTCAGCAATTTTTACAACTTCACCAAACATGTTTTTTTGGTTTTGGCTTGCCCATACATCCATTACTTCCGCCATTGGAGAAGATGGAGTGATTGGGTAAATACAACTCATTTCGGTAAGAGCATACGCATTATGTGCGGCAGCTGTGTTACCGTCCATGGACATAAATTTTTTTGCCATATTTCCTTTTTTCCTCCTTAAAAAACTCGGTTATACACCATGATTATTATAAACGTTTACATTTTATTTTAAAAGGAGTTTTTTTAATACTTTGGTAAGGATTTAATAACTTTTCCAATCGTTAAAAAGGCCAAATAAAAAGGATTGTGATATAATAACTACGATTTAAAGGAGAATTGACATGAGTGAAATCAATGAAGAAGTCTTCCCAACCCGTGAAGATGTCCAAAAATGTCTAGATAAAATTCGCCCATATATTCAACAAGATGGTGGAGATATTGCCTTAATTGGAATCGATGAAAATGCCGTTGTCTATGTTGCCTTCCAAGGAGCTTGTGCTCATTGTTATATGGCTGTCGAAGACTTTACAACAGGAATTCGTGCTTTAATCTTAGATGAAGTACCTGGTGTAAAAGATGTAATGTTAGTTTAGAAAGTTGTGAGATCACAACTTTTTTTATTTGTAAAAGAAAAATGCGACACAAGTGTATCGCATTATAGAACCATTTGATCAACAAAATAACGCAATTCTTTTTGCCACCATGGCCAGTCATGGTTAACATCATGACCCCAGAAATCAATCCAAGCATTGATGCGTTTTTGGTATAAGACATTTCGTAAACGATTTAATTGTTCTTTACATACATCTTCCCAAGCCCCTTGACCACATACAAATATAATTTGCGTTTGATTATATTTTTCAATATATTCATGATCTAAAGGCATTCCAGATAAATAAGCCATTGGATTATTAATATATGTTAGATCATTATGTAATCCCCCATAATATTCATCCACATCATAAATTCCAGACATACCTAATACTCCAGAAAACTCATCTGGAAAGCGGAAGAAGATATTAGCCGCATGGGTAGCTCCTAAACTTGCGCCTAAGGCAATGACTTTCCCTTTATAATCAATGTGTTTTTTTGCTGCTGGCAAACATTCTTGAATGATATATTGCATCCATTTTTCATGAAGTTCAATTCTTTCTAATGGATTTCCATATGTGTTGGACCAAGTTTCTTGGTCAATTCCATCAACAGCTAAAAAACGAACGCGTCCTGCTTCAATATAATCTTGAACTTGTTGGTACATCCCCCGATATTCCCATTCATGAAAATGATTATTTTGTGTTGGCATCACAAGACATAGTTTTCCTGCATGCCCATAAATTTTATATTCCATGTCACGTCCAAGAATTTTTGAATATTCTTTGAAATATTGTTCTTGCATATTACTACCCCTTTCGTAGTATCCCCTATGTATATTTTCTTATTAAAGTATCTCACATTAATCTTTATATTGTAAAGATATTCCATTGTCTTTTAAAGACTTCCATTCTATAATATTCTTTAGTTTTAAAAAGGAGATAAATAAGTATGAGTAATCATGAACCGATTTTAAATATAGCCGTCATCGCCCACGTTGATGCTGGTAAATCTACTTTGGTAGATGCCTTCTTACGTCAAAGCGATGTATTTAGAGATAACGAAGAAGTTGTCGATTGTATTATGGATTCCAACGATTTGGAAAGAGAACGTGGAATTACAATCTATTCAAAAAACTGTTCTGTCATCCATAAAGGAGTCAAAATTAATATTGTGGATACTCCAGGACATGCTGATTTTTCAAGTGAAGTAGAACGTATTATCCGTACTGTAGATACAGTTATCTTATTAGTTGATGCCAGTGAAGGTCCTATGCCTCAAACGCGTTTCGTTTTAAATAAAGCTTTAGAAATTGGATTAAAACCTATCCTATTAATTAATAAGATTGATAAAAAAGATCAACGAGCTCAAGAAGTTGTGGATGAAGTATACGAATTATTCTTAGACTTAAATGCGAATGATGAGCAATTAGACTTCCCTATTTTATATGGAACAGCTCGTGATGGAATTGTTCAATATGAACTAGACCAACCTTCCGATTCTATCCAACCTTTATTTGATACTATCTTAAAACATTGTGATGTATATCCAGACCAAGATGATCAACCATTACAGATGCAAGTATCGGCTTTAGCTTATGATGATTACATTGGGCGATTAGGTATTGGTCGAGTGTATCGTGGAGTGATTGAACAAGGAAAGAATTATGTTTGTTGTAACCAAGATGGAACTCAGAAAAAAGCCAATATCTCAAACCTCTTTGTATACAAAGGATTATCTAGAACACCTGTTAATCAAGCACAAAGTGGAGATATTGTAGTCATTGCTGGAATTAGTGATATCTCTATTGGAGATACCATTTGTCCAGAAGATGCCATTGAGCCATTGGAAAGTATCGAAATCGAAGAACCTACTTTATCTATGAACTTCCACGTTAACTCTTCTCCTTTTGCTGGACAAAGCGGTAAATTTGTTACGAGTCGTAATATTAAAGAACGATTAGAAAAAGAGTTAGAAGTCAATGTTGGTTTAAAAGTAGAACCTACCGATAGTGCGGATTGTTTTAAAGTCAGTGGACGTGGTGAATTACATATTTCTATTCTGATTGAAAATATGCGCCGTGAAGGATATGAACTTGCGGTATCCAAACCAGAAGTTATTTTACATAGAGATGAAAATGGTCAAAAAGTAGAACCAGTAGAACAAGTCATTTGTTTAGCACCAGAACAATACCAAGGAACTATTATCAATCAATTGAATTTACGTAAAGGAGTTATGGAAGATTTAAACGAAGAAAATGGATACGTTAAAATCACCTACACTGTTCCTACTCGTGGATTATTGGGTTTCAGATCTCAATTTATTAATGAAACCCATGGTGAAGGTACACTGATTCGTAAAATCGTTGGTTATGAACCATATAAAGGTGAAATTGAACAACGTATGCAAGGAGCCATGATTTCTACCGAAACTGGTACAGCAATGACTTATGCATTGTGGAACTTACA
Source organism: Erysipelothrix rhusiopathiae (assembly GCA_902797585.1). Taxonomy (GTDB): domain Bacteria; phylum Bacillota_I; class Bacilli_A; order Erysipelotrichales; family Erysipelotrichaceae; genus RUG14284. The sequence continues at coordinate 495 of CADBTK010000229.1, read as the reverse complement.
AGAAAGAGGATCTTTATTCATTGGACCACAAACAGAAGTATATGAAGGAATGATTGTAGGTGTTTCTAATAAGAATATCGATATGGAAGTCAACCCATTAAAGAATAAGAAATTAACAGCTATTCGTTCCAGTGGTCGTGATGAAGCCATGTTATTAACCCCACCAATCATCTTCTCTCTAGAAGAAGCATTAGAATGGATCAATGATGATGAATTGGTAGAAGTAACACCAGAACATATTCGTTTAAGAAAACGTTACTTAACAGAATTAGAAAGAAAACAACAATATAGAAAAGGTAAATAAGGTAAAACTTATTTACTTTTTTTCATATATTTTATAGAATGACAATAAGAAACGGAAAGGTAAAAGCATGAAAAATAAAAAAGGATTTACATTAGTAGAAATTATTGTTGTTCTCGTTATTTTAGCTATTCTAGCAGCAATAGCAATTCCTTCAGTAATGGGGTATGTAAAAGAAGCAAAAGAGGCTAAAG
>CADBTK010000228.1 GCA_902797585.1 Erysipelothrix rhusiopathiae | reverse complement strand
GCTATGGATTTTGCCAGTGCAATAAGACCGGCTTTTGATGCAGCATAATTAGCCTGGCCGGCATTTCCATGCACACCGACAACACTGGCCATATTGATAATGGATCCTTCTTTTTGACGCACCATAAGACTGGCTGCTTCTTTACAACATAGAAAGGTTCCTTTTAAGTTGATATCAATGACCGACATAAAGTCTTCGCTTTTCATTCGTAAGATTAATCCATCTTTGGTAATCCCTGAATTGTTAACGAGTACATCCAAACGTCCATACGTACGTTTAATCGTTTGAAACATCTCTTTTACTTGTTCTTCCTTTGAAACATCCGCTTGAATCATCATGGAATCTTTTGAATAGGCCAAAATAGAATCTAATACGTCTTGCGCTTGTTCTTTGGATCCTCGATAATTGATGACCACGCTATAGCCTGCTTTTCCAAAGGCAGTGGCAATGGCTTTTCCAATCCCACGGGCCGCTCCTGTCACAAGTACTACTTTATTGTTCATTTCCTAGCTCCTTATATACTTTTTCTACATCCGCTACACTATCCACCGAATAGACCCTTACATTTCGGTTGATCTTTTTCACAAAACCCGATAAGACACGACCTGGTCCAATTTCAATCAAAGTATCCACGCCATTCTCGATCATCGTCTCTACACTCTTTATAAATTGCACACTATTATAAATTTGTTCTTGTAGTAGATACGGAATATTCTCTGTTTCTATTTCTCCTGTTACATTAAACACAACCGGATAGTTTGGGGTTTGAAATTCATACTTATCTAATACATCTTTTAATTGAATGGATGCTTGTTTTAATAGAGGAGAATGAAACGCCCCACTAACCTTTAATGGAATAACGCGTTTAACTCCTTTCTCCAACAACAATTTCCCCGCTTCATCGACGGCTTGACTGGTTCCTGTAATCACAATTTGATGTGGACTATTGTAGTTAGCAATGCTACACACTTCTTTTCCTTTTGTGACTTGTTGGCATACGTTTTCAATCGTATCGACATCCCCATATAAAATAGCTGCCATCTTTCCTACCCCTTGAGGGAGTGCTTTGGACATAATGAGGCCACGTTGTCTCACGATATCGAGTGCATCCTTAATCTCTAAGACATCCGCAAAAGTTAAAGCACTATATTCACCTAAACTGAGTCCAGCTACACAATCCGGAACAATTCCTTTTTCTTTTAATGTATGGGCAATGACCAAAGAAGTGATGAGTATACATCCTTGTGTATATGCTGTATCATTCAATACTTCTTCGGGTCCATTGAAACAAACTTCTTTCAAATCAAAATCGGTTTGAACTTGGTCATACATCGATTGGGCTGTGGGATAGGTATCGTAGAATTCTTTTCCCATTCCTACATATTGACTGCCTTGCCCGGCAAATAAAAATCCTATCTTCATAACAATCCCTCACTTAACTCTTTCATCAATTCGTGCACACTCATCATCTTTTCAATGCGAGCCCCATTGGTTCCAGTAAAAACCAATCCTTGATCCACATTTCCTTTCGCCGCTTCAATTAAAGCGTTCGTTATGCAATAGGGGGTATTGGATGGATTGCATGGGATCAAACAATTCACACATCGACTGATCTTTTGACTCGGCTTATTTTGTATGGATTGTACGAAGGAATTTTGTATCGCTCGTCCTGGAAAGCCTGTAGGACTTTTGACTAAGACGATATCTTCTTCTTTGGCATCAATGATAGCTTGTTTAAAACGAATATCGGCATCACACTCGTTTGTGGCAATAAAGCGTGTTCCGATTTGTACTCCATACGCTCCGAATGCTTGAAATTTTTTTATATCTTGGTTTGTATATATTCCACCACCGACAAAGACAGGAATCTTTCTTTGATTTTTTGTTTCATACTTTCTAACAACATCCAACACTTCTTTTAATATCGTTTCTAATTCTTGGCACGTTTGGGTTTCTAATTCTTCTTTTTTAAATCCCAAGTGGCCTCCTGCTTTTGAGCCTTCAATGACCAAGAAATCAGGGATACGTTGGTATCTCTTTTCCCAAATCTTAAAGATCAGTTGGGCTGCTTTGGCACTAGATACAATGGGTGCCAATAAGATATTGGGATCCGTGACATATTCAGGTAGAGACAAAGGCAATCCCGCCCCAGATATAATCGCATCCACTTTTGCCTGACAAGCGGTTTCTACATATGTTTTATAATCTTGACTGGCTACCATAATATTGATCCCTAATAACCCTTGGCCTTGCGATAGTTGTCTAGCTTTTTTTGTCTCTTCCAAAATGGCTTGGCAGTTACACTCTAGCGAGTGTGTCCAAAAGTTTTCTTTTCGATAGCCGGGATGTGCTGCACTAATGACACCCATGCCGCCTTCCTTCATCACAGCTCCCGCTAATCTTCCTAGTGAAATACCAACACCCATTCCACCTTGAATAATAGGAACTTTTAACATGAAAGTTCCCTCATTGTATCGCTTAACTTTTGAAATTCTTGTTGGGCATCTTTGACCATAGAATCTAAGATGTCTTTCGTCGGTTTAATTTCATGGATCAATCCTGCAATCTGTCCCATCATGACAGACCCGTGTTTGATATCGCCGTCAAAAACTGCTTTTCGTAAAGCGCCTAATGTGAGTTTTTCCAATTCTTCTCGATTGGCGGCACTCTTTTCTAGTTTTAAATATTCACGACTCATCGCATTCTTTAAAATACGTACAGGTGCATTTTGACTCATTCCCGTGACCACTGTATCAGTATCTTTTGCCTTAATGACCGCGTTTTTATATTCTTGGTGAATCGGACATTCTTGTGCTACTAGCAAACACGTTCCCACTTGGACCCCGATGGCTCCTAGCGCTAATGCGGCATTGAATCCACGCCCATCCCCAATACCACCAGCAGCAATCACTGGAATGGATAGGGCATCACACACTTGGGGTAATAAAGCCATTGTGGTTTGTTGACCGACATGACCTCCTGCTTCGGTTCCTTCCACAATGACCGCATCCACACCACTGCGTTCTAATCTTTTAGCCATTGCTACACTGGGTACCACTGGAATCACTTTGGCTCCACTTTCTTTTAGGCGTTGAATATACACGCCTGGATTTCCGGCTCCACAAGTTACAACCGCTACTTTCTCTTCGGCAATCATTTCCACTAATTCATCCACTTGCGGATGCATCAACATAATATTGACCCCAAAGGGTTTATCCGTTAAGGATCGACATTTACGAATTTCTTCTCGAGCTTGTTGGACACTCATAGCCCCCGTTCCAATAATGCCTAATGCCCCACTATTGGATACACAAGCCGCAAATTCTGCTGTGGCAATATTGGCCATAGCCCCTTGTATAATGGGATATTGTATTCCTAACATTTCATTCAGTAACATAGTTTACCCTCACCATTCTATATACACTGCCCCATAGGTCAGTCCGGCTCCAAAACCGACTAAAAGAACTTTCATTCCTTCTTTTAATACCCCTTTTTCCTTGGCATCCGCTAAGGCAATCGCAATACTGGCTGCCGAGGTATTTCCATATTCTTGTAAGTTGGTATATACCTTATCAAGCGGAAGTCCAATACGCTTGGCCACGTGTTGAATAATGCGAATATTGGCTTGATGGGGAATCCATAAGTCAATATCTTCTAAGTCGATATTCTCTCTTTCTAACAGCGTATAAATCGATTTTTGCATCGCATCTAGCGCAAAGCGAAAGACTTCTTTTCCATCCATTTTTAAATACGAATGAACACTCTTTTTATTTT
>CADBTK010000227.1 GCA_902797585.1 Erysipelothrix rhusiopathiae | reverse complement strand
TTTCTTATCCCACGAAACGGAACAAAAATGTGTTGGACGCTGGCATTTCAATAGACATGATGGGCTTTGGAAAGGCTTATCACCAGCAACAGAAGCTAATTCTTTTGGAGTTGGTGTGTTAACAAAACGCTGTGGGACCAATATTATTTGATCTCTTTTTAACATTCTTGTCATTTGAGCATAGACCTCTTTTGCATATTCTATTTTATTGGCATCAACAAGTAGATTCAAACCAGACTTAATTCCAAGTTTCTCTATCTCTTGTAATCGTTTTTCTATTCTCTCCACCTCTGCCTTATTATCTGGTTGGTGAATTGTAAGATGTATCTTATCTGGCTCATGAAGATTCAATTGTTCCCATACAATTGAATCTTCCAATGGTAATCCATTTGATGTAACAGAAAGATAACATTGAGAATAAAGCGCATCTATCACCTCAAAAATACCTTCATACTCAAATGGTTCGCCACCTCCTAACGACACCGCTTTCACTCCATGTTTAATGCAATCAAAAGCGAAGTTAATCACCTCTGATGGTTTCCACAAAGTTTTACCATCTCGTCTGCTATGATTATAGCAGAATGAGCATTGCTTGGAGCAATAGTTGGAAAGGTCTATTGACAAGAGTTCAATCATTTTGTTCTTCTAAATGATGGTGTTTCTCGTAATTCCATTCCTCGGCCTCACCATTTGCGAGGAAAAAATCCATCTGTTCTTTATTGATAATGGTGTTACTCTTTTCGTTATAGTATATTAAACTGTTGTCAGAAGAAGCTAGTTCCCACCAAATCCTATTGTTGTAGACATACCTTATACTCCATATACCATATATGGGCATCAGTTCTGCAAGTTGTATTTTTTCTGATTCTTTAAACCTTATGGGCAGTTTGCGTATCTTGGTCTGTATATCTTTGGGTAATTGTTCTATTTTTAAAGGTGACGAAGGATTGGTCTGCCTCATTGCTGGCAAATAATTAGGAGAGTAGTCTTGGAAATATATGTACAGAGGAAATGCATTTGTATGTCTCTTTCCTTTTTCTTCAAACCCTTCAGCCCATTGGGTACTATAATGTGGGGCTTTGTACCTTGCCATAATAACATTATTTTTTTCGAGTATCTCTACTCCTTCTTTGTTGTAAAACAAATCCACATAAAACAATCCTTCGTCCATAGATAGACAAATCGGACGAGGTCGAAATGTACTTTTATCTTTACTTAATGCCAATTTTAACATATCAATTTTGGACATGTCTATCTTTATTATCGTTTCCGCCCAATCGGGATTCAACCATCCATATTCACTTTTTTCCCAATCGCTACAACATTCTGCAGGTTCTATTAACAAGGATGAGATTTGTTCTGGCTCTAACTTGAAATCCTTAATATAATCCCCATTGTCTATAGAGAAGTCATCCCAAAATACCTCTTCCACACAACTTTGGGTGTAACCTCCAACTGGAACTGGTCCATTATCCTCAATGTCAATGATTCCGACATTGCCATCTTCATCTACACAATACCACGCTGTTGACATGGAATGTGTTGCTGGGTATTCTTTATCTATCTTCATAATTTAAATTATCATATTTAATTTTGCCATTTATATGGTAACAGGGGAGAAAGGAGGAAAAGAAAGTTGCTCTCCTGATGTGAATTCCCATTGTTCTGCATTATAATACTCAGAGAAAGCTATAGGGAAATCCTTTTTTTTTGCATGACTTACAATAGTTTCAAACCACTTTACATACGCTTTGTCTTCTCCCTTTGCAAGCAAGATATAACTTTCATACTCTTTTGCAAAGTCATCTGCTGTTATTATCCTTCTTCCCTTCTCAGGAATTGCATTACACGTGGAACCAGATGGGCAATCAAATGGAATATAACCAACTTGGTGTTCAAATGTATTATCTTCCATCAGCGCCTTAGGATATATATACCATCTCCAGCAACATCCGTTGGGTGACATTCCAGAATACAATCTCAATTGCTCATAACCTCTTTGATGGAGTGCATGAACTATCATTATTATCTCGTAAGCACTACAATTAATCACCATTAATCTATATCGGTATTATAATCCATTCATAATCATCATAAGGACACCATTTGTCAATGAGAGTAGAAATGTATGTAAAATTGCTCCAGAGTATATAAACAAGCAGAACTCTGTATCTCTATAATTATATTTCATTTAAACACCTTCATATAGTTTATCTTCAGGAAAAGAATACCACCGATACCATATAGGAAGTTTGAAGTTTTTCCTTAGGTAATTCATATAACTTATATCATCATTTTGGGGTTCTTCTGGTCCAATTACAAATAATGTCTTTGCTCGCGAAATATTGGGATAATAAGAATATTCCAGTATCTGCCCAAGAGCTTCACGTATACAAAGCTTAGCAGATGGACTAGTTTTTACCTCAAAGAAATGTAAATCGCCATTTTCTTTTATGCCAGTAATATCTACTTTTCCTTTTTCGAGTTTAAAATATACATATTGGTCTTTCAACAATTTCACTACCGCATTTTGTATTTTTTTATGACGTGGGTCAATAATTGCTCCTCCGCCTTTACTTGTCTTGGTAATGAGGCTGGTGTCTAATGTCTTTATTTCGTCATTATCTTCTTTGTCATAAATAAAGGCCCCCCTTTTATTCATCAGATTGTAGCGATGTCCAATAGAGTCTGGTTGCATGATTGGCATTTCATCTATAGTTTTCAAATTTGTTTCCTTAAATTTAACATTAAACATCTCAGAAGGAGTAAATTTATGATATTTCCCTCCTACACATTTAATATCTTCATACATATCATCAATCCAACCTCGTTTCAAATAATAATCATATACTTCTTCTGATTCTTGGTGGGATATACAAACAGCATTCTTAAGGCAACCCACATAGAGTTTCTGTTTGCTTGGCGATATCGTGAAAAGATGTATATCGTATGTGTTATCTACGTGAATTTGACTTTTAACATTCAATGATTGAAGAAATCCGTAATGGAAATCTTTGTATTTTTTTTCAAGGTCTAGCAGCCACTCTTCGTGACCATAGCCATACTTCCATTCATACGAATCTTTAGAAAGGGATTTCCCGTCACGACCACTTGGTCTCTTCCATCCTTTGTTATTCCAACATAAACGTGCAATTTTATCCATCATATATAAATCTATTTTTATACTTGTTAAATTATTTGTTTCAATTGTTTTCAGTTTGAAGAAGTCATCAACATAAGTGTACTGCGTGCAAATCTAATAAATCTTTAGCAAAACAACAAATGTATTGGTAATTATATTAAAAAAACATGTACATGACAGGAGTGTTAACTAATCAGTTTAATGAAAACATCTTGAAAAAAGGAAAGTTTTAATAAGTCAAAATATCCTCCACTCGATAAAAAAAAGGGAAATTGTTTTCTTCTACGCTTGATTTTTAGTACCTTTGCACCTATAAAATAATAGTCAACCCAATAATATTATGACAACTTTAACTTTAGCGATAGTAATCGTTTTTAT
>CADBTK010000226.1 GCA_902797585.1 Erysipelothrix rhusiopathiae | reverse complement strand
TTTGAAGAAAAAGTATTAAACCGTTACAACCGTGTCTATCGACAAGTACAAGCGGGAACCAATGCATGTTTCTCAATTCATACACGTGAACAAGCATTGCCAGAAGAATATGCGGCACTACAAAATATTCCTATTATTGATACAGTAATGTTACGTACACCAATGATTCTTCATACGAAGAGTAGTAAACGTACAGGGGTAAATAGTCAAATTGATGTTAACCCAATGACTTACTTTAATGGAAATGATGAAGAATGGTTCTGTTTCCCATGTAAAGTAGGGGACTTAGTATGTTTGGTTTATTTCCACATTAAATACATTTCGCTATCTCTTTCTTTAGCAAACCTTTTTGAACTTGCGACAAAAGAGGAAGCCGAAGGAAAACCTGATTTAATTTGTATTGTGGGTAACCCAGATGGTAAAAATGAAACCAACTTCTACCACGATAAAAAGAACAACATCTTTGTTGGATGTATTTCCGATGACGAACGTATGGACTACTTCGGATATTTGAAAAAGATGTGTTTAACATTGCACAACGTATATAAAATGCAACAAGGATGGTTGCCAATTCATGGAGCCTTTGTAAAAATTATCTTAAATGATGGAACAAGTAAAAACATCATGTTGATGGGAGACTCTGGAGCAGGGAAATCCGAATCCATTGAAGCATTGAAAGCAGCTGGGCAAGGTATGATTCGTGAAGTCCAAGTCATCTTTGATGATATGGGATCCATTCATATTGAAGATGGAGTTCCATATGGACAAGGAACAGAAATTGGAGCTTTCATTCGTTTGGATGACTTAGAGCCAGGAACACCATATCGTGATATGGACCGTGCCATCTTTATGAGTCCTGAACACCAAAACTCTCGTATGGTTACTCCAGCTAGTCCTTATAGCTTTATTGTAGAAAACCACACGATTGATTTCTTTGCGTATGCTAATAACTACACTGATAAAATGGGAATTAACGTATTAAGTGTAGAAGAAGCCAAAGAAGTATGTAAAATGGGAAAACGTATGGCATTAGGTACAACGCAAGAAGTTGGAATTAGTACGACTTATTTTGCTAACCCATTTGGTCCAATGCAAATGCAAGATGTCTGTGATCCATTAATTGATGAGGTCTTCCAATGTTTAAAAGATAATAATGTCTTTGTCGGAGAAATCTATACTCATTTAGGATTCAGTCGTGAAAACCGTAAAGGGTTGAATATTGCCGCGGATGAATTATTACAATTCATTACGAAAGAAGGGAAATAAATGAATACCTTTGAAACAACCTCGCAACGATTAATAAAAGATTCTGTTACAAGAATGTATGCTTGGATGGCAGCAGGACTAATGATTACAGGAATTACTTCTATGTTTCTGTATTCATCAGGTTTATTTTTACAAATCATTTATTCTATGCCAATGTTGGCATTGGTACTTGTAGTTGCTCAATTAGCATTAGTTATGTCTATTAGCTTTGGTATGGCTAAGATGCGTGCTTCAACTATGAAGTTACTATATCTTCTATATGCATTTACTTTAGGAATTTCAATGACTTCCATTGCGTATTCTTATCAACTAGGTACAATTGCCATTGCCTTTGGAATTACAGCTTTGTATTTCATTTGTTTAGTTGCTATTGGGCGTACCACAAATCTAGATTTATCTAAATTTGGAACGATGGCCTATATTTGTTTGGCAGTGATGATTATATCGCAATTAGTGATGGCATTATTCCGTGTTTCTATGGATACACGTTTTATGAGTATTTGTGGATTATTGATTTTTACAGGAATTACTGCCTATGATGTACAACGAGCCAATTCTTTGTTACAACAAAATCATTTAGAGAATGAAGGTCAAGAAAAAATCGTTATTTTCATGGCTTTACAAATGTATTTAGACTTTATAAATATTTTCTTATATATCGTTCGATTACTTGGAAATCGCAGAAATTAGAGAGTCTGTCCCACTAGGGACAGATTTTCTTAAATTTTATAAAATAAACCACTTGCATATCGTATTTTATTTTTGTATAATAAATAGGCAATTGGTTCCGTAGCCAAGTGGCTAAGGCAATAGACTGCAACTCTGTGATCATCGGTTCGAATCCGATCGGAACCTCCATTCACATGGGGTCGTGGCGAAATAGGCAGACGCAACGGACTTAAAATCCGTTGGGAGTTAATCCCGTGTGGGTTCAAGTCCCACCGTCCCCACCATTTAGTTGGAAACACCGATCGAAGATGACCCGGTGTTTTTTTATACCTTATCAACAGGACGGCATGTCCTGTTTTTATGTTTAAGG
>CADBTK010000225.1 GCA_902797585.1 Erysipelothrix rhusiopathiae | reverse complement strand
TGCAGACCGCAATGGTGGATACACTCGTGTTGTAAAAACACGTATCCGTCGTGGAGATGCATCACCGATGGCAATTGTACAATTTGTTAAATAAACCTTTAGAGGAAAACCTTTAAAGGTTTTTCTTTTTCTATGATAGAATAGGGAAGAAAAGAGGGAAAATATATGAATATTGTTTGTTTAGATATGGAAGGTGTATTGGTTCCTGAAATATGGATTGCTTTTGCTCAAGAAACAGGAATTGAAGAATTAAAACGTACGACACGTGATGAACCAGATTATGATAAGTTGATGCAATATCGTATTAAGATTTTAAAAGAGCATGGATTAGGGCTCAAAGAAATTCAAGAAACGATTGCTAAAATAGATCCATTCCCAGGGGCAAAAGAATTCTTAGATACATTGCGTTCTAAAACACAAGTCATTATCTTAAGTGATACATTTGAACAATTTGCTGCTCCATTAATGGAAAAACTAGGATGGCCATCCATCTTCTGTAACACATTAGATGTAGCGGATAATGGTGAAATTACAGGGCATATTATGCGCTGTGAGCAATCAAAACTATCTACTGTAAAAGCATTACAATCTATTGGATATGATACTATTGCTGCTGGTGATAGTTTTAATGACCTAGGAATGATTCAAGCAAGTAAAGCGGGATTCTTATTCCGTTCAACTGAGCAAATTATCAAAGATTACCCACAATATCCAGCGTTTGAATCGTATGAAGATTTATTAAGTGCAATTGAAGGTGCGTTGGAAGAATAATTCCATCGCGCTTTTTAGAAAGGAAACTTTATGGCAAATATTCGACCTTTTGTGGCATTACGTCCCAATAAAAATCAAGTAGAACAAGTAGCTGCATTACCATACGATGTATTTTCTCGAAGTGAGGCAGCAGAATATGTAGAAGATAAACCATATTCTTTTTTAAATATTGATCGACCAGAAACACAATTCGATTCCAGTCATGATATGTATGCCGATGATGTTTATCAAAAAGCTGCTTCGATGTTAAATGAATGGACAGAACAAGGGGTATTTATTCAAGAAGAAAAACCTTGTTATTACTTATATGAATTAACGATGAATGGTCGTAGTCAAACAGGAATAGTAGGAGCTGCTAGTATTGATGACTATTTAGAAGGACGTTGTAAGAAACATGAAAATACAGTAGAAGCAAAAGAACAAGATCGTATTCGTCATGTGGATATAACCAGTGCTCATACTGGACCAATCTTTTTGGCTTATCGAAGTCAAGCAGAAATAGATATCATTGTTTCACAACAGAAACAAAATAAACCTTTATATGATTTCATAAGCGAAGATGGTGTAGGACATCGTATTTGGCGTATTGATAATGATAAAGTGATTAAAGATCTTTCTAGAGAAATTCAGTCCATTCCTGCAACTTATATTGCCGATGGGCATCACCGTAATGCCTCTGCAGTCAAAGTGGGATTAAAACGTCGCCAACAATATCCAGATTTTACTGGGGAAGAAGAGTTTAACTACTATTTATCGATTAGTTTTCCATCCAATGAATTAAAGATATTAGATTACAACCGTTTTGTATCGGATTTAAATGGATTGGATAAAGACCAATTTTTGAATCGTCTATCTCAAGTTATGGAAATTACTGTATTGGATCAACAAATATCTCCACAACATAAAGGACAAGTTGTGATGTATTTAGATGGACAATGGTATGCATTAGATATTAAACAAGAGATTTTAGATAAAAAAGAAGGTCCAGTAAATAGCTTAGATGTAGCTATTCTTCAAGAAGAAGTTTTATCACCAATTTTAAATATTCAAGACCCTCGTACGGATTCTCGTATTTCATTTGTAGGAGGAATTCGAGGATTAACGGAATTAGAGAATATGGTAAATGCCCAAGAAGGTTCAGTTGCTTTTGGAATGTATCCTACATCGATCGAAGAACTATTTGATGTAGCAGATGCAGGATTGTTGATGCCACCGAAGTCAACATGGTTTGAACCAAAACCACGCAGTGGATTATTGATTCATTTATTTGAGAAATAGAAAAGTGGAAGTTCCAATGTGAACTTCCACTATTTTTTATTTAAATCGTTCTACACGAATGATTCCTTCAACGGCTTCTAATTCCTTGATGATATCTTTTCCTGGTTCTTGTACTAAATCTAATAAAGTATATGCAACTTCTTTACGAGATTTATTAACCATGTTCTCAATATTGATATTCAATTGAGAGAATGTATCAGAAATCTTTGAAATCATCTTTGGTACATTTTGATGGAATACTCCAATACGAGCAGCACAATCTGGATTATCATCCAAACGAGCATTTGGCATATTGACAGAGTTTATGATATTTCCATATTTCAAATATTCGCTGATTTCTTGTACCGCTTTGATAGCACAATTGTCTTCACTTTCTTCTGTTGAAGCTCCTAAGTGAGGAATAGGAATGACTTTCTCATGTTTTACTAAGTCTTTGTTAGGGAAGTCAGTAATATAAGCTCCAACTTTTCCTTCATCTAAAGCAGCAAGGATATCTTGATCAACAACCAATCCACCACGAGCCATGTTTAGAATCTTAACACCTGGTTTCATTTGAGCAATGGTTTCCTTATTAATCCATCCTGCTGTTTTATCATTTTGTGGTACGTGAATGGTTATAAAGTCTGCATTACGGTAGATTTCCTCTACTGTAGTGGCATGGTGTACATAACGAGACAAGCTCCAAGCAGCATCAATAGACATATATGGATCATAACCATATACTCGCATTCCAAATCGTAGTGCTAAATTGGCTACTTGAACCCCAATGGCTCCTAGACCAATAATTCCTAAGGTTTTTCCTTGAAGTTCATTTCCTGCATATAGTTTCTTTTGTTTTTCTACATCTTTTGGAAGGTTGTCATTATCACCTTGTGTACGACACCACTCAATTCCTCCTAATACATCACGGCTAGCAAGTAATAGGGAAGTAAATACCAATTCTTTTACGGCATTGGCGTTAGCTCCTGGTGTATTAAATACGACAATTCCTCTTTCTGTACAAGCTTCTAAGTCAATGTTGTTGACACCAGCCCCTGCACGAGCAATGGCCTTTAATTCAGGATTGTACGTAAGTGCATGTAAATTGGCACTTCGTACGACAATTCCATCGGGATTTTCAATATCTTCAGCTACTTCGAAGTCGGTATCAAAGTGATCCAATCCGACTTGAGCTATATTGTTATAAAGTTGTATTTTATGCATGTTTATTCACCCATGTTTTCCTTTTCGAATTTTTTCATGAAGTCAACTAAGTATTGAACACCCTCTAATGACATGGCGTTGTAGATACTTGCTCGCATTCCACCAACAGAACGGTGACCTTTAATGTTGACAATACCAGCTTCTTTGGCTTGTTGGACAAATTTTTTATCTAATTCATCATCTCCTGTCACAAAAGGAATATTCATATAAGAACGATCTTCTTTTGCTACATTGTTGGCGTACATTTTAGAAGAGTCAATGTAATCATATAAAAGGGCAGCTTTTTTATGGTTGATTTCTTCCATCTTATCCAATCCACCAATGACTTCTTCCAACCATTCAAATACTAATCCACACATATAAATTGCGTATGTTGGTGGGGTATTAAACATTGAACCAGCTTCTGCTTGTACTTTGTAAGATAACATACTCGGTAATTTGTCTTGATCGGCAATATCTAATAATTCTTTTTTAATAATAACGATTGTTACTCCTGCTGGTCCCATATTTTTTTGAGCTCCGGCAAAGATAACATCATATTTAGAAACATCCGTTGGTTCACTTAATATACAACTTGATAAGTCAGCAACTAAAAGTTTTCCATCGTGTGGTGGTAACTCTTTATATTTGGTTCCATAAATCGTGTTGTTTTCACAGATGTATAGATAGTCACTATCACTGGATAAATCTTCTTGTTTAATTTTTGGAATATAAGAGAAGGTATCTTCTGCACTGGAAGCTACGACATTAACTTCTCCTAATTTTTTATGTTCTTCAATGGATTTTTTTGTCCATTGTCCTGTATTGATAATATCGGCTTTTTTCTTCATTAAGTTTAAAGGTACCATTGTAAACTGTAATGAAGCCCCTCCTTGTAAAAATAAGATTTCATAATCTTCGGGGATATTCATCAAACGACGTAAACGGGCGCTAGCTGTATCAATAATTTCTTGATAGTCTTTGGAACGGTGGCTCATTTCCATTACGCTCATTCCACTGTCTTTGTAATTCAACATTTCGTCTGCGGCTCTTTTTAATACCCATTCAGGTAAAACACTAGGTCCTGCACTAAAGTTATAAACTCGATTCATTTAGATCATCCTTTCAATAAACTATAGGTATTATTATACTTCTTTTTAGTCCTTATGCAACTAAATGTTTATAAAATGTATTCAAGTGTATATAAAATATATACAACTTCGTGGTTCTGTCTTTTGTTGCAGAACACGAAAATAATAGGGGAAATATGTTAGAATAATTGTATGAAAAAATTTCTAAGAAACTTCTTTATTTTGTTCGTATCCATCCTTATTTTTGGCAAGGGTATTAATCTGTTGTTTGGAAAAATGAATGTATCTGAAAGTGAAAAGGAAATTGACACTTCTGGGGTTTCATCTTTCACTTTTATGGGTGTAGGAGATAACTTGATTCATGAAGCCATTTATTATTATTGGACAGATGGAAATAATTATGATTCGATGTATCAACCAATTAAAAAATATACAAAAGATGCTGATTTAGCTTACATCAATTACGAAACGATTTGTGCAGGAGAAGAATTGGAACTTAGTGGTTATCCTACCTTTAATGGACCATTAGAGATTAATGATGCGGTTAGCCACGCAGGATTTGATTGGTTATCACTTTGTAGCAATCATGCTTATGATCGTGGAAAAGAGGGAATTATCACATCATTAGATTACATTGAAAAATTAAACAAAAAGATTACAGTAACTGGTTCTTATCGCAGTAAAAAAGAGAGTAATACACCACAAGTAATTGAGATTAATGGAATTAAAGTAGGTATTACAAGTTATACATATGGATTGAATGGATTCACTTTACCAGAAGGAGAAGAGTGGATGATTAATTTGATTGATAAAGATCAAATTAAAAAGGATATGAAAAAATTGAACGAAGTCAGTGATGTACAAATTGTATCGATGCATTGGGGAGATGAATACCAAAATGTTCCAAGTTCCTTCCAGAAAAAATATGCGAAGCTACTAAATGAATGTGGCGTGGATGTCATTATTGGAACCCATCCTCACGTCATTCAACCCGTGGAATGGATTCATGGAGATAACCAAGATACTTTGTGTTATTACTCACTAGGAAACTTTATTAGTGAACAAGATGAAGTAGAACGAATGATAGGTGGGATGGCTCGTTTTACTGTAGAATATGACTTTGATAATGAAGAAGTGACAATCAAAGAGCCTAGTTTTACCCCAACAATTACTTATTACAATCCTAACTATTCAGGTGTAACAAGTTATGCGATATCTGAATGGAATAATGAATTAGCCGAAAAGACATTCTTTGCTGCTCGTGGAGATGATATTTCTAAAAAAGCAGTAGTCGAGTATGTAAAAGAAGTTGTAGGAAATCCTGAAGGAATTGAGGTTGTGTTGAAGTGAGTCAAAAAACAGTAGCTGAAAATCGTAAGGTTCGTCATGAATATGAATTATATGATAAGTTTGAAGCAGGCCTTGAATTAAAAGGAACCGAAATCAAAAGTGTTCGTGCTGGACGTGTTCAATTAAAAGATAGTTATATCAGTATACGTAATAATGAAGCACACATTAAGGGAATGCATATATCTCCATATGAATTTGGAAACAGATTCAATCATGCGGAAGTCAGAGATCGACGCTTATTATTACATAAAAATGAAATCTTAAAACTCGATCAAGCCAGTCGCATTAAAGGTTTTACTATTGTTCCCATTCGTATTTATATTTCCCATGGATTGGCAAAGTTAGAAATTGCTCTTGCGAAAGGGAAAAATATTCATGATAAGAGGGAAACACAAAAAGCCAGAGATGCGAAAAGAGAAATCCAGAAAGCATTGAAAAACCAATATTAGAGTGCTATTATGGTTTACTCTGGGGGTGTTATTTGGTATTCGATAAGTGAATGTTTGGATAGAACCACAGCCGTAAAGGACATACGTAAAAACCAACCAAAAATTAATTGCTAACACAAACAGCCAAGCAATGGCTTTCGCTGCCTAATTTAGTCGAATATAGACTTGCAGCCCGAAAGTAAGAGTTCAGCTTCTTGTATTACTTTTGCGTTAAATCACAGAAGATAAGAGTCTAAGCTTGATTCGCCTTAGTCTACGAAAATCTTAGAATCAAACTGAAAGGCAAGGGTGTCCGTTCCTGACTTTCTTTTATCCCAACGGAAAAAGCTGTAAACGTTCTATCGTGGGACTTCATTTAGACGCGAGTTCGACTCTCGCCACCTCCACCATTAGTCGATAAAGCCTTTAAATAAGGGCTTTTTTTATTTTTGGATACCATTTTGAATACTATTCGCTATTTATTCTATTAAGAATGCCTTCAATCTGGTCTTGAGAATCTGGTAATAGGTGGGTGTACTTATCTATTGT
Source organism: Erysipelothrix rhusiopathiae (assembly GCA_902797585.1). Lineage (GTDB taxonomy): Bacteria > Bacillota_I > Bacilli_A > Erysipelotrichales > Erysipelotrichaceae > RUG14284. Next base: position 1,364 of record CADBTK010000225.1, on the reverse strand, counting down.
CATTGATATAGAACTATGTCCTAATCTTCTAGATACAGTTGTCATTTCTGCACCATTCATAATCATTAGACTGGCATGACTGTGTCTAAAATCGTGTATACGGATTTCTGGTAATCCTGTTTCCTTAATCGCGTTGTTTTTTACTCGGTCTAGATCGCTAGCAGAAATGGGTCGCAATCCACCAAACATAAACCAAGTATCTTCAAAACCTTCAAAACTTGAATAGTAATCATATAGTTTAAGAATGAGTGAATCAGTCGCTTTATCAACTTTTATTTTCCTGTTCGAGTTTTTCGTTTTCAAAGGTTTCCATTTCTTGTTTTGATATTGTTGAAATACATTAAACACTTGATCTTTGTAATCGCAGAAACGAATTGACAGACATTCATTCTTTCGCATACCTGTATTAAACAATACCCAAAAGCAAGTGGCTTGTATCCATTTTTCGCTAGGAATAGCGTTGTAGAACGTTTTAAATTGTTCTGGAGTCCAAATACTCATTTCTTGAAGTTTCTCTTTGTCAGTCATTTTAAAACGCTTAATATTGCTGCATGGGTTCTCTCTCAATCCATAAAACGAACAGCCATGCTTGAAAATATTGGATAATGTATCATACATTTTGTTTTTGTATCGTGTGGAATATTGTTCTAAATCTTTGTTTTCCAAGATTTTTCTTATATCAAAGGGTGTTATGTTGGAAATATACTTTTTCTCCAATGGTTTAAAGAAACGATTAAGAAAATATACTTTCTGATTGTAGGTTTTTACATGCCATTCATTTTTGTTGGTAGAGAAGTAGTCCATTGCACAATCATAAAACTTTATTCGTTTCGTTTGTTTATTGTGCGTGATGAATTTAGCTTGTTCTTGCTCACATTCTTTTTTGGTTTCAAACCATTTTGAGTGATGTCTTTTTGTATCTCCAAAAGGGTCTTTGTAGTAAACGAGAAAATAATAAGGTTTGTTGGCTCGTTTTGGATCATTAGATTTATAGACAGGCATATATCATCACTCTCCATTCGTTAATTCATGAATGAGTGTTTTATTCATTGTTCCATTGGCAAGAGCAATCTTAAACATTTCAAGTTTCAACTGTTCTTGTCTTTGATATGTTTCTTCTTCCTTTTCTTCGTTCTTTAAATCATTTAAGAAGTCAGTTAGATTAAATGCTTTGATTACCACCTTTACAGGATAAACACCACTTACTTTAGGTACATTCTTCTCGCGCAAGATTTGAGCAACCTTTGTATTGCTAAAGCCTGTGATACATGAGATGTCTTTTTGCGTGAAGTACGGCTTTTCAATCAACTTCAATAATTTCATTCTTTCTTCAGTCATTACTCTTCTCCTTTTATTTAATCAAC
>CADBTK010000224.1 GCA_902797585.1 Erysipelothrix rhusiopathiae | reverse complement strand
CTTCTAGAAAGTTATTTTCATCATGCCCAAAAACAATCCAATATTCACAATTTCAAAGACCAATATACATTTTTAGCGATCAAAACAAGCGAATTATATTTTCAAACTATTTCATCATATTCACTTGATTTTTATATAGTTAGCTTTCTAAATAAATAATGTCATCCAATGAGCAATTTGTTTGCTGGCATGTTGCGCATATTCCAAATACTCCATTGGATTATCATCATGCACTACAACATCGCTTAGGCAGCGAATTAAAATTACATCCACATCAAAATCGGTAGCAATATGTCCTACAGCTCCTGCTTCCATTTCACAACAAATGGATTGGGGAAAGCGTTCCATTACTTGTTGGAAATCTTGAGGAGCACTCATGAAACGATCTTGGCTAGCAATCGCTCCCACATGATATTTTAATCCAGCCTCATCAGCAACTTTTGCTACTTTTTCAACAAGTTTTTCATCCATTTCATACACTAAACCAATGCCATCTTCTCCATCAATAGGTGAAGTGTCATAGTCTGCTTGAATGACTTGATTTCCAATAACAATATCTAAGACATTTTGTTCATTTTTTAATCCACCAGCTGTTCCTGTATTTATAATTAAATCTGGTTGATCCAATAAACACATGATAGTTGTTGTCATAGCTGCATGTGTTTTTCCTACTCCAGTTTGCGCCAACACAACATCTTTGCCATTAATTGTACCATAGTAAAATGTGTGCTTTGCCACTTGCTTTTCGTTTTCAATTTGCATGATTCCTTTAATAGCAGCCACTTCAATATCGGTCGCAACTAAGATTCCTATCATACTATTTCCTTCTTTCTAACTTGGAAAAAGATTTTTTCTCCTTCATTCACTCCTTCTTGATCAAAATCTGTACAGATATTGATTTGAGAAGCATATGGTTGTAACTGTTCTTGTAACCAAAGCGGATCATATACTCGTTGCATATGATGTTCTTGTTGAATGGTTTGTTCCATATAAAAGGCAAAGTCTTGATAAATCCAATCATCCTCTGCCATTATGGACCATTGATAATTCACTCCATCTTCAAAAGTCCCTGTTTCATTCCACTCTTGGCTAAACTCCACCAATCGATCCATGCTATGTGTATCGAAACAAAACCATCCTCCAGGTTTTAAATGCGCAAAGACTTCTTGAAAAAAATGGATAACATCTTCTTGGGATAGTATGTAATTAAAACTATCGCATAAACAAAAGATTCCATCATATTGCCCCAAGTTGGATAAATCCAACATATTTTGACAATAGTATTGATTCGCTGCTTCTTTTTTCTTAGCAATATCAATCATCTCTTGCGATAAATCCAAAGCACTAACGACAAGTCCTCGTCGGGTTAACTCTTTATCAATTTCTCCTGATCCACAAGCACAGTCCAAAACTTGACCTTGTGTAATTACTTGGCCAATCCAATCTGCCCATTGTTGCGTAGCTTGGTCATCTTTGACTAAGGCATCGTAATAGGCAGCCAACGAATTATACATTGTATTGTTGTACCGGACAGTCTGCATATAGACGATCCAATTGGTACACATCTCTTTCTTCTTTCACAAATAAGTGGACAACAACTTCACCTAAATCCACCAATAACCATTTTGAATTAGAATCTCCTTCAATACGAACAGGAACATTTAATTCATTTTCTTTAATTTTATCTTTGATATTTTGCGCAATCGCATTGTTTTGACGAATATTAGTACTAGTTGCGACAATCATATGATCCATAAAAGGCGTTAATTGACGACAATCATAGTCACATACATAATCGCCTTTTCTTTCTAAGATTGCTTCCACTACAATTTGATTTAATTCCATACCTAATTCCCTTTCTTTAAGTATTTCTCATTTTCTTCTTTTACCCAGTAAAACCCTTGTTCAATATTTTCTTTACATGCTTGAATCATTTCACTGGAATCATAATCTCGAGTAGGATCTGTCTTATCCGCACAATAGACAATCATCGCGTATGGATCTGTGGATGTTCCTAATACATGATGATAGACCGCTTCTAAGATTTGATGATCTTCTATATAGAAAATTCTTTTTAATATTTCACTGCCGACAAATCCATGCCATACAGGTAATGCATACTTTTTATTTTCTGGACAAACGCTATCCATCCATGGTTCCATCTTTTCTTTAGACATAGACTTCGCAATGTCATGAAATAACCCTGCTAAATAAGCTTTATGCCCATCCAATCCATTGGCTTGTGCCATCTCTTTACACAAGTTGGCAACCGAAAGAGAGTGTTTATACCGATGTTCATTTACCCTGGATTGAACGAATTCTTGAATATATAACTCTTGTTGATAAATATATTCAAGAACTGCTGGATCAAGATAATTCAATTTATTCCCCTTCCGGATTTCCGAACTAGAAACTGGAACGGGTTCCATGTGAATGCGCTTGATATCATACTTAGTTTTAGCCAATTGACCATCTCTATCCACACAAACAAAATGAGCCAACTGTACCAATTTTTCAGGTTGTTTCCATTGATCAAATTGAACCAATTGATCATTTCCAATGATCCAATAAAACTCATCCATTGGATACATTT
>CADBTK010000223.1 GCA_902797585.1 Erysipelothrix rhusiopathiae | reverse complement strand
TTATAATCAATAAATGTAATTGGTAGACCTAAGAAACTCATTGTACTAGGACCACCTTCTGCAATAGCTTGTGCCCCTTTTTGAATCGTTGGATACATATAACCTGCTGCAAGAGCCAACGCTAGATATTCACTGGTTTTAAACTTTTTGGCTGCACTCACAGCTAAGAAGAATGGGAAGAAGTAAAACATTAAATCCCCCATCATAGAAAGCACAGTAATAAACGAGGAATCTGCCGGCATAACATTCAAATTTGTCAACAAAGAAACAATAGCTTTAAACATACCGCAACCAACTAAAACAGGTAAGGTTGGGGCAAAGATTCCAGAAATTGTTTCAACAACAGCACTAATTGGATTTCTTTTTTCATTTGATGATTCTGTTGTTTCCACGGATGCATCTATACTAATTTGTTCGCTTACCGCATTGTAGATGCTTTGTACTTTTGCTCCAATCACAACTTGTAGTTGACCTGCTTGCTCTTGTGCTGTCAACACACCTTCCAATTTTTTCAATTCATCCATGTTTACAACTTTATTATCTTTTAAATTAAAGCGAAGTCTTGTCGCACAGTGTGTAAAAGAAATAATATTCTTTTCTCCACCGATGTTTTCGATAATTTTCGTTGCGAGAGTTTTGTCATTCATAATATCTTTCTCCTTTTTATAATTTAAGTTTAGTAAGATTCATATACCCAAACAATGCCGAAAATTCCGTTGATTACTATCATTTCGTAAGATATACTTGGTATATGGATAAGAAAGAATTAGAAAAAATACTTTTTGAACTTACAGAAAAAGAAAAATATTACAAAAATAACCCGGGTAGTTATTCAAATCGATATGATTCTGCTCCCTGTAAACAGATTAATGGACAAGAAATCATGGTATTAGAGCCTGTCTTTAAACCCAATCAATCCATTATGTTAAGAAAAGACTCTAGATATGGCTTTATTCCTTTCTCCATTTATACATGCATTAACATTCAATATATCTATTCGGGTTCGGCAACTTATTGGATTAATGGAAAAGAAATCGTTTTAAATCAAGGCGACATATGTATTTTTGATCGAAACGTGATTCGATCAAAAATGCGTAGCGGCTACGACGATATTATGATTCAAATCTACATGAAGAATGACTACTTTAAAAATGCTGTACAAACCGTGAATGATAGAAATATCCTTGCCCAATTCGTGGCGGAAACCATTACCGAATGTAACAATCATGAAAACTATATAATCTTTCGAACCAACCACAATAAAAAAATAGCTGACCTTTTTGATCAACTCTTAATTGCTTATTTTGAAGATAAAAAATATAGAGACATTATCATTCAAAACTATTTCTCCATCATTTTTATTGAACTTCTCAACCTTTATCAAAAAACATCAAACGAAAATGTTATCCAATTCTCGGATAAGGGGTATTCATTGGCCTTTGATCTACAAAACTATATTGCACAAAATTTTAAAGATTGTTCATTGGCTAAATTATCCAATCTCTTTGGATATCACGAAAAATACATTTGCCATATTTTAAAAAAACATCTAAACAAAACATTCAAAGAATTACAAGTAGAGCATAGAATGGAGCGTGCAAAACGGTATCTAATTAATTCAAATATACCCATTAGTGAAATTGCTAATCGAGTCGGTTACTCAAATTTGAATCAATTCTATTCAAAATTTTATTCCCATTATCAAATGACACCAAAGCAATTCAAACAGCAAAACACAAATAAATAGATAAACAAAAGGAAAGCCATTATTCAAAAACCATCAAGTTAATGGTTTTCCTATTGCATATACTTATCCTATAGAAAGATATCAAAAAAAATAATTTTTGTTGTTCCTAATCCTATCATTGATACCTATCCTTTTGTTCATTCTCAAAAGAATAACGAAGAAATCTATGGGGTCATTGATGGAAAAGGATCTGCTATTATTGATGGTGATACTGGTGATTGGTTAAAAATCAGTCCTGCTGCAATGCGTCAATTCTTTGCCGCAAGTGATACAGACATCACATATATCTCCATTCAGATAAAAGAAAACTCACTTGATGGATTCACAGTTGATGATGCCATTATTTATTAAGAATATTGTATAACCGAACAAAACCCTCTTAGCCATATTGGTTGAGAGGGTTTTTATAAATCCAAAAACTATTGTCATTCAAATATCTTATTCAGAGGCAATTCTCTTATCATTTGAAAACAACTTAAAATATTAGCATGCACATCCTTTGG
>CADBTK010000222.1 GCA_902797585.1 Erysipelothrix rhusiopathiae | reverse complement strand
TGTGCTGTCCTCGTAGCTCAGTTGGATAGAGCATGCGCCTTCTAAGCGTACGGTCGGGGGTTCGAATCCCTCCGAGGACGCCACTTCAGTGATTATAACAAGTTGTAAAATATTTGTAAATACGATAAGTCAGCTGGCAAGCTGGCTTTTTTCTTTGTCCTACCTATACACAAGTTTCACCTATCATTTCTATCATTCTATCGATACATTTTTCATCTAATTTAGTCATACTATTGGCCCTAATGATATGTTTCATACCTTCTATTGCTTTATCCTTCGCAAGATAAGAGACATATTGTTTGCACTTTCGAAATACAAACTTCGTTGTATCCCAGTCTTCAAAAGCCATTTGTATTTTATTCATCACCAAGAGATCTTGGTAGCTATCTATAATGGATGCATCTAAATAAGATGCATCGAAAAGAAAACGTTGGATTCCCACATAGTGAATACCAAACTCATCTTGTAAAGGAATCACATCGTCTTTGACTATCACAATTTTTTTAAAGGAATCGTTAATCCGTTTCAAAGAACGGATTTCTCTTTCTTTACCTTTTGGATCGGTTATTGATATTGTGGATTGAATATATACTTTTTCATTTCCTCGATTGAGCACAAAATCCACCTCTAAAGGAATACGAACACTTTTCCCTTGTTTATTCTTGGTATTCCATAAAACTCTTCCAATATCTACACTATATCCTCTTCTCTTTAAATCAATATAAAGGATATTTTCCATTCCATGTCCTTCATCACTTTGTCGAAAATTTAAACAACAATTACGCAAACCTAGATCAACAAAATAATATTTGTTCGGGCTGATAAAATATCGATTCCCTTTGACATCATATTGTTTTGAAGTAGAGATTAAAAAGGCATCTTCGAAATATCCCAAATATGTATCGAGTGTATGGGCAGTAATGGAAATCTTTTTTTCGGATTTTAGTATATTGGATAACTTCGAAGTATTGATTAAAGAACCTACATTACTGGCCAATACTTCTAGTAGAATACGAAGGATGGATTCATCTTTATGAATATTATAACGTTCTACAATATCTTTAATATAAATCTTTCCAATAAGGTCACTAAGATATTGCGCTTTATCTTCATGCGATTCTTCCATCAATACTTCTGGCATTCCTCCATATACTGAATACTCTTTCCAAGCTTGATCAAAAGAGGTAGAAGTAGCCCGCATATATTCTTCAAATGAAAATGGATAGACTTGAATTTGATCATTTCTTCCTCTAAATTGCGTATGGATATCTTTCGATAATGATCGTGAATTACTTCCCGTCACATAGACATCTACATTGTCCATTAATCTAAGTCCATTTAATACATCCACAAAACTTACTCGATATGCACTATTTTCATAATGAGGATTCTGTATTTCGTGACTTAATTGAATTTCATCGATAAAGACATAATATTTCTTATCTTTATCTTGTATCTTTTCTTTAATCCAAGCATCCAACTTCATTGGGTTGCGATATTCTAAATTGGCAATATCTTCTAAATTCATTTCAATGAACTGTTCTTTATCAACACCCTCTTGCATTAAATAGTCTTTAAAGAGATGAAATAATAAATATGATTTCCCACAACGCCGTAATCCTGTAATCACCTTAATCCGTCCATTATCACGTCTTTTAATTAATTGGTTTAAATAATACGGTCGTTCAATTGGTTTCAACATATCTTCTCCTTATTTAATATTTATGCGTAAATACGCATTTATTGTTAATTTAATTATAAACAGTTAGAAAACTGGATTCAATTCTATTTTTTAATATTTTGCGTAAATACGCATTTATTCAAAAAAGACTATAACAGTATCCTCTGTTACAGTCTTTCTTTCTATTTATTCTTTTGTAAGGTTCAATGTGACATTATGATCCGATAATAACTGTGTCATCTCTTTTTCACTTTTATTTTTTACTTTTCCTAGTTTGGTATAGCTCCAAGAATGATTTCCATAGAAAAGTACGACTTGATCCGACCCATATAAAACTAGATCACCAGCTTGGGTATTCATTTGTATATCTTGACTAGGTAAAGAAAAACCTAAATCCCCTACTTGTTCAAAACTACCATATCGTCTCATTTCAATGATGACATCTTCTTTTTCTACTTTCTGTATTAAGGAAGTCACGCTATCATTATCTTCCCATTCAATTTCTAATACTTCTTCATCGATTTTCGCTATCATAGTTATTTCCTTTTCTTGGCTCGTTGGTTTTTGACAGCCTACACTGAACAAACCCAAGACACAAACAAATATAATTCTTCTTAAAGACATTAGATGTTTTTCTTAATAAAGCTTTCCATTTTATCAAAAGGAATGATATCTACTTGATCATATAAGTCCGTATGACTGGCTCCTTCAATAATCAATAGTTCTTTATTATCCCCTTGCAATAACTGGTATGCATCTTTTGTGAAATAACAAGAATGCGCTTTATCTCCATGAATCATCAATACCGCATTTTCAATTTCACCCGCATAAGTAAAATTACGCATATTCATTAAAGAGGTTCCTGCTGTTACATTCCAACCACCATTGGAATTTAATGAACGGGCATGATACCCTCTTTCTGTTTTGTAGTAATCATAATAATCTTTGACAAAATATGGGGCATCTTCTGGTAGTGGATCGACGACTCCACCAGCTAATGCATAACTTCCATTTTTGTAATCTAACGTACGTTGGTTATTGATCGCTTGTCTAGCTTTAATTCGAGCTTCTTTACTATCTTCGCTATCAAAATATCCATTCCCTGCCAGTCTAGACATATCATACATCGTAGATGTGATGGTTGTTTTTACACGGGTATCAATACAAGCGGTTTGTAAAGCTATCCCTCCCCAACCACAAATTCCAATAATAGAAATTTTTTCAGGATCTACAACATCTAGGTTACTTAGAAAATCAACGGCTGCTTGAAAATCTTCTACGTTGATATCTGGTGAGTGCATATAACGAACATTACTAGGTCCTGATTCTCCTGTAAAAGAAGGATCAAAGGCAATCGTTAAAAAGCCACGTTTGGCCATTTCTTGCGCATATAAACCAGAACTTTGTTCCTTAACCGCCCCAAAAGGACCACTGATCGCAATAGCTGGTAATTTCCCTTCTTTTCCTTTTGGCATATACATATCGGCCACTAAGGTAAATCCAAAGTGATTATGAAAGGTTACTTTTTCATGTTTCACTTGTTCACTTTGTTCAAATACTTTATCCCAATTCATTTCTAGTTTCATTGTTACTTTTCCTCCTTCATTAAACAATATGTTAAATAATCCAAACGATCTAAACATTGTTGGTGAGTGTGGACTTTATCTAATACTTCTTTTCGACACTTTCCAATCAATAGATTGACTTGTTTCATCTTTCCTTCTTTACAACATCGCAATATTTCTTCTATTTGTTGATGATCACAACCTGCATCTTCTAAGTTTTCTTTTACTTTACTAACTTCCATGTGTAAACCCTTCTTGAATAAATGCTCCTATACTACGGTCATCTTTTATAATCTGACCTACTGAAGTACATTGAATCAATCCAGAACTAGGATTTTTAATGGAATCAATAGACGAAAGAATAGTAGCATGTACATCACTTTTTTCAAAAGATAAATCGCAATCAATCATGGTACAGTTAATACATTTTAAGTTCTTACAATAACACAACGGTTGGGTTCCAATAATTGTACAATTTTCAAAGGTAACATTTTCACAATACCAACCTAAATATTCTCCTTTGATTACACTATCTTTTATGACTACATTTTTGGCATGCCAGAAGGCATCTTTTGTATCAAAGTGACAATGGGTAAATATAGAATCGGTAATATATTGAAAAGAATACTTCCCTTCTAAAAAAACATCGTCAAATTGTAAGTTGTGTGAGTGCATCATGAAATACTCACTTTGTGCCTGACAATCTTTCATTTTTATATTTTCATTAAACCAACCAAATTCTGTGGATTGAATAGAACTATTCTCTATCACAATATCCTTACATTCTCGTAGTGCTTTGATTCCATGTAATTGTGAATTGGATATATGAATATCCTTGGAATACCAAAGCGCTGCCCGACATGTGTCATATAAGTGACACGATTCGATAGAAACATGATCATCGTGCCAAAAAGGATAACGTAAATAAAATTGTGTATGTGTAACAGAAATATTCTTACTTTCTTTAAAAGCACTTTCTCCATCCGCTTTTCCTTTAAAGCGACAATTCTCTAAACGAATCCCATCGCTTCCATAGAATTCTCTTTCTTGATCAAATGTTTGATTACAAATGGTTTTCAAGTTTTCACCCTCTTACACCTAGAATTATAGAAACAAGGCTAGATATAGGCAAATACTTGTTTACTATATCTTGGTATGTTATTTTTGAATAACAAGGAGAACCTTATGGAAATACGTTCATTACAATATTATTTAGCTGTTGTTCGAGAAGGAACCATTCTACAAGCTGCACAAAGTCTACACGTAGCCCAACCTTCTCTATCTAGAGCTATGAAAGAATTAGAAGAAGAATTAGGTGTGACTTTATTTGTACGAGGCAATCGAAGAATTACATTAACCGAAGAAGGAATGGTCTTACGAAAACGAGCGGAAGAGATCGTTCGTTTAATGCAGATGACAAAAGATGAAGTCTCTCACATCCATACCCACTTATCCGGTCAAGTCAATATAGGAGCTGGAGAAAGCCAATCCTTTCACTTCTTATCAAGAATCGCCTCCCAAATTAACCAAGAACATCCAGACATTCGTTTTCATATTACGAGTGGAGATACCGAAGACTTGTTAGATAGTTTAGACAATGGATTAATTGATTGTGCTGTTTTATTTACAGATATCGATCATACACTCTATCAATCCATTGCCCTGCCTCAAACGGATACCTTTGGAGTCCTTTTACCTAAAAATCATCCTTTAGCACAAAAAGAAGTATTGACCTTTCAAGATCTAAAAGAGCAACCCATTATTATCTCTCGCGCCCAAGCCAATAATATAGCTGGGACAAAAGAGTTTACAGGGCTTAATATTGTGGCGACCTATAACTTAATTTATAATGCGTCTTTACTTGTCGAAGACGGACTCGGATTAGCTATTACTTTTGAAGGATTAATTAATACTAGTGGCAATAGTTTACTAACCTTTCGTAAGCTTATTCCCCAACAATCTATTACTGGACATTTAATTTGGAAAAAGTACCAAGTATTCTCTCCCGCTGTTCAATACTTTTTAGACACATTACAAGAGCAATAAAAGCACCTGACATCACTCAGGTGCTTCTAGAAATATGGTTTCCAATCGATTAATGATTTGTTGCGTTGTTGTTTTGTAGAATTTTAAACTGTTTGAATCATAAGGATCATTTTCTAATTGCGATATAAATTGTTTAATATCATTTTTCACTGAAATCGGCAAACTACAAACCGGATTCAACACCATTTCTACAGATAGGCGCAATATGTCCTTTTTATGTTTCTTAATATCGGTGCTATCAATAGTTTCACCCTGTTCTTTTCGCTTCTTTAAATCCAAGTACGCCTTAGATTTAAACAATATTAGATATTCGCTTCGTAATACAGAACATCCATTTTCAACTACCTTTCCATCCACCAACAATCCATAATAATCATCATCTAAAAGGATTGCGGATAAACTCGAGACTGTATCATCTATATGTATTGGCGTTATACCAACATTATTTTTCAACGCAAAATTCATTCTAGAAAAGAGTTCAATCATTTTAGGGAATCCCTGAACTTGAGGTTGATCAAATCGATAAAATTGCGGACTCTTTTTACTTCCGAATACATGTCTATATTGCCCATCTTTGATAAATTCCCAAAACGTAGCCACGAACTCTTTTGATAGTTCCTCTACAATTAAAACCATATCTAAATCTCTAGTAGCGCGAAAATTCGCTTCATTTTCTGTAAAAAGAATATCGCATGCAGCTCCACCGATGAGTACATAACTATCTGTGTAATCCTTAAAATATTCTTTAAATTTTTCTAATCCTGTAACCATACATATTTATCCAACATTTCTCTTATTGATTGTTCTATCCTTTCATCTTCTTTTTCTTCTTCTGTAAAAGATAAACTTAGAGAAAGTGGATCCATTGTATTCATTGTTTGAAAAGGAATCACATATCCAACTTTTTGAATAACACATCCCGGTTGATCTCTTTTACTATCTATTAACTGATCCTGAATGGTATCGTTTTTGAGTTCTTTTTTTGTATACACATAGGTTGGATACATATTGTCTTCTATCATTGAATATTGGCTCAAAGCCGATATCCCACCTTGTATTGGTAAATGACAATCATCACGAAGGTAAAATGTAGATAGAACCGGATTCCTTAAAACATGTTGAATACGATTCCATAATTCTCTTTTATCTTTATCAATCGTGATACACCGGTATCGACCCTTTCTATCTAAAATAGGAAGTTCAAAAAACTCTATTTCATCAAAGCAGCGAGTGACAGACATTTTTGAAATCTCTAATTGTTTCGCTATTTCCGTTACATTCATCTTTTCCCATCGCTCATAGAGAGCCAATAAAATTATTTTTTGTGTTAAAAATGAAATCGTGTGTACAGGTTTGATTTTCCTTTCCTTTAATCCATTCAATAAAACACCTAAAAAAGGAAGATATATTTCTTTATTATCTACAATAAAAGGAATTCTTTCTTCAACCATTCTTTCTTTTGTATAAGCGCTTAATGTATCAAATAAAAACACACAAGGCTTCTCCAATATTTTTTCAACTTGTATATGATGTTTTCTCAGTTGTGCTAAATGAATAGTATCTTTAGAAACAAGAACGATCCATTCTACATTTTGCATTCTTACTTTCTTAAAATCATACAAATTCACATACAAAAGTGGCAATGATTTACTTACGTCAATATCTTCTATTTGTATAGGAAATCCTAATGTTTTTTCTATAAATGTTTTCATTTGTAACCTCTTTTTTAAATTGTAACATATTTTAAGTTACAATTTAAAAAAGCTAGATTTCTCTAGCCCTTCGAATAAATAGAATTAACATGCCTATATAACAGATGGTCTTT
>CADBTK010000221.1 GCA_902797585.1 Erysipelothrix rhusiopathiae | reverse complement strand
GTGTCAAACTAATGAAAAAGATGTTAGTTAAACTGGGTTACTCAAAGAAAGAAGCAGACAAAAAAATTGAGAACTGTCTTTCTTTCGAAAAGAAATTATCCACTAGCATCTACTCTAGCGAAGACCAACAAAAACCAGATTACTTAGAAAAGATCAATAATCACTATTCAAGAGATGATGTAGTGACTCTACAAGATAAGCTACCAATTCTAGATTATTTTGAAAAAGCACAAGGTTACCCGGCTAGTGAAGATTATGAAATCAATGAACCTGCGTTCGTTAAAAAATTAAACAAGTTATATACTGACGACAACTTAACACTCATCAAAGATTATCTAATCGTTCATGGAGCACTTAAGCAAGCTGATTTCTTAGATAAAGAATGTTATGACTGGTCGATGGAAGCCGATAATACAATCGCAGGTATTACAGGATCATTAGATGAAGAATCTGTATTTGCGAGAATTACATCGGAACAACTTCCTTGGCCAACCTCACGTTTATATTCTGAAACGTATCTTAAACCAGAAGATAAAGAACGTATTACTCAAATCGTTGAAGAAATCAAAGTTGAATACCACGACATCATCAACAATACGGATTTCTTATCTGATGAAACACGTGCCAAAGCAATTGAAAAACTAGACGCTTTGGAAGCCAATGTTCTTTACCCAGATAGTTGGGACTTATATAGTTGTGATGATTTGAACCTTGTTTCTAGCCAAGAAGGCGGAACCCTTTGGGATGCACTCGAAACAATCGAAGCGTACAACACCGAACAACACATCAAGGATTATGCAGGTCCTATCAATAAAGAAAAATGGCAAGCACCTCCATTTGTCGTAAACTGTGCATATTCATCAACTACAAATAAAATGTATATTCTTGGTGCTTTTACGCAAGGCGATATTTATAACTCTGAAATGAGCGACGAAGAAGTATATGCCAAAATTGGGATGGTTATTGGACACGAAATCTCACACGCATTTGACTCTACAGGAGCTCAATTCGACAAAGATGGAAACATGGCCAATTGGTGGACAGGCCAAGATTTAGAAGCTTTCAAAAAGAAGAATGAAAAAATGGCTGAATACTTCACCAACATGCACCCATGGGAAGGTCAAAACTTTAAAGGAAGTATTATGACCGGTGAAGCGTGTGCCGATATGGCCGGTATGAAATGTATGTTGCAGATTGCATCAAAAAAAGAAAACTTTGATTATGACACATTCTTCCGTAGTTATGCAGATTTATGGTGCGTTAAAGATTCTTTACAACAGCAATATGTAAAACTAAACGATGTACACCCAATGGCTTATCTTCGTGTCAATGCTACCCTGCAACAATACGATGAATTCTTGGATTTCTATGAAATCAAGGAAGGCGACAAAATGTATCTAGCAAAAGAGGATAAAGTCAACATTTGGTAAGAAAGGGAGATAATGTATGTTAAAGAAATATATTGAGTTTTTAAAACGATCTCCAATCTTGACCGCTACAATATGTATCGTTTATGTATGTGTATGTTTCACATACGTGAAATCTAGTTCAAACTTTGCGTTTTTCTTAGTACGAACCATGTTATGTGGAGCTGTATGTTTCTTCTTATACCAAATCTCTGGTGATAAGACATTAACTTCGTGTTATAACTCAACGGGATATGTATTGAAACATGCCAGTGGATTCATCATTGTATCTGCGATATTGGGATCGATAATGGTGATCAGCAATATTCAAGAAAAGACACCACTCGTCGATAATCCTATTAAAGAAATCATTATCTTATTCCTTATGTATATGGCCGTGGGACTATTTGAAGAACTAGCCTTTCGAGCTGTTATCAACGATGCCATCATATACAAGTGGAGAGATTGGAAATGGGTATTTGTACTAAGCGCAGTTGTATCCTCCGTTGTATTTGGAGCCGTACACGTATTAGGATTTGATATCTTCTCCCCTGTTGCTTGGGGACAAGCGGTGGGAAAAACTTTAGAAGCCGGTATCATGGGATTGGGACTTTTAATCCTGTATTGGAAAACGAGAAACATTTGGGCTTGTGGAATTGCCCATGGACTCTTCGATTTTTTAACCGACTTCTCTTCTGGACTTTTCATTCAAAAAGATGTAATTCACGGATATGTACGTAGCGGCAGTGCTGGTGCTTATGCAATCTTATTGTATGTAGGACTAGCAGCCATTGAAGCTATTATCGTATTCATTATTTGGAGAACAGCCGGTAAAACAATTGATTTTGATAAAATTCGAAAAGAATGGTAGAACCAACAAAGAAGCCTCTAAAGGCTTCTTTCTTTTTGTCTTTCATAGATTGGGACTATAATAAAGGCAGGAGGAAACATTATGTCGGATAATATTGTAAGCCTAGACAAGGCAAAAGAAGTTTTGGAAGCTGGTATGGCGCAGGCTGACCAATGGTTAGGCAGCAACGAAAAGATGACACAGCTCTTTAACGATGTATCTGCTCGTTTAAAAACAACACCACTCATCGGAGATACCATCAACGACTTCCCTGTTATGGTTTCAATGGTTAAAGATTACGTTTCTAAAGACTACACCAAAGTATCTGGAAAAGTAATCGGAACAATTGTCAGTGCATTCTTGTATCTTATTAGTCGAAAAGATATCATTCCTGATAACGTACCCATCTTAGGTATTTTGGATGATATAGCGGTTGTGGGATTGGCATTCAAATTTGTCGCTCCTGAACTACAAGAATACAAAACTTGGAAAGAAGCACAGACAAAAGAAGAATCCGCTGAATAATCAGCGGATCTTTTTATTCTTTTCCTGTCCAACAATAGGTACAGAGTTTATCTTTATCGATTCCAATGGAGTTTAATACATCATCTAATCTTGCATAAGACAATGAGGCAAATCCCATTTCTTTTCGAATGCCTTCAACCATTTTTTTATAACGTT
>CADBTK010000220.1 GCA_902797585.1 Erysipelothrix rhusiopathiae | reverse complement strand
TTTAGTCATTTTAGGATTTGTGATATTGGTTGGGTAGTATCTGAATGGACTTTTTGAATAAAACTTTGTAACATAATTGAAAAAAGGAGGAATAATCAGTGAAAATTGTTAATACACAAGAATTTGATGAATTGATGAAAGAAGATGCTGTTCTTGTTGACTTCTTTGCGACATGGTGTGGACCTTGTAAAATGTTGACGCCAGTGATTGAAAGTGTTGCTGAAAAATTAGAAGGAAAAGTTACAGTAGTAAAAGTAGATGTAGATCAAAGCTCTGATGTAGCACAACGTTTTGGAATCATGTCAGTTCCAACAGTCATCTTATTTAAAAAAGGGGAAGTAGCTGCTTCTTTTGCAGGATACCAACCTGAACCACAAATTATGGCTTTTATCGAACAAAACTTATAAAAAGAATCCGCCGTGTGAAGTTAACCAATTAAAGGAGATTCACATAAGTGGCGGATTTTTTTAATGTCCTTGTTGACGTAATCGTGCAAGAGATTGTTGACTTTGGATCGCAAGACGCACAAATAATGGGAAGGCACGAGCTTTTAAGTGAAGTTGTTGTTCAAATAGAATGGCTTCTTGGTGTGAGTACCCAATATTTTCCATTTGAGAAACAAAGGTGAAGGCTTCGTTCATTAAATGTACTAAGTCACTACGAGTTTGTAGCGTGTAGGGGTGCGTATCAAAATAACGAATCCATTGTTGGATTAAATATAAGAAATCTTCTTTGCCATATGGTGATCGTCCTTTGGAGAAAGGAAGGATGCTGATATTTAATCCGTCTTCAACTAAAGTTTTTATTTGTACACTTTTTTCCTTCATACCAGAAATATAAGGCAAAAGTTTGACTTGTGTTTGTAGTTGTTCTAAAAAGTCATCGGCTACTCGATCGGTATCTGGATTTGATTTTGCTTTTGCATGTACTTTTAAGTTGTATAAGAATAATTCAATCGCATAGTCGGTAGTAGCTTCTTGTTTTTTGGCATGAGCCGCTAATTCATTACATTGTGTTTTTAATGCTTTGATTTGCTCATCTAAATAAGAACTATTAAAGGTGTGTAGTGTTGCCTCTGGATGATAATGATAAATATAATGTGCTTGATCTTCTAAACCGAAACTAGGTTCATACAAACAAGTGCGCAATAAGAATGTCGTATCTTCTGATAAAGCAGAGTCTCCAAATTCTAAAGAATAGGATCGTAAGAAAGAACGACGATATATAGCAGAGGTTGCCTCATCGATAAAAAGGGAAAAGAGTGGTTTTCCTTTTTTTAATCCTTCTTGAATTTGTGTATTCATTTTAGGATTAATAATATATTCTCCATTATCTGGATAGGACATACATCCTTTAACAACATCTAAATCTTCTTGGATTGCCTTTTGGTATAAACGTTCTAAAAAGTCAGGGGCAATGGTATCATCCGCATCAACAAAGGATACATATTGTCCATTGGCTTTGATGACTCCATCGTTTCGACAAGGGCCGGCTCCTCGATGATTTATATTGTGTAATAGTTTTATTCGATTATCTTTTTTTGCTGCTTCTTGAATAATGGTGCAACTGTGGTCAGGTGTGTAGTCGTCCACAAAAATCATTTCAATATTTTTTAATGTTTGATCTTGCAAAGACAAGATACAGGATTGAATGTGATTGGCGGCTTGAAAAACAGGGACAATCACAGAGACGCTGATTTCATTTGTTTCCATATATACTCCATTTATAGACTATTTGTCTTCAAAATGCGTCGCACAAAATCGTAGTTGTCTTTTGTGGAGGCAAATAAACTAATAATCGTATCGGTCACTTCTTCTGGACGAGCTCCATTTAAAGCCCGTCGAATGGAGGTGACAGCACTCATTTCATCTTCTGTTAATAATAAGTCATCTCGACGTGTTCCCGATTTTAAGATGTCAATAGCTGGGAATACACGACGTTCTTGTAGGCGACGAGATAGGACTAGTTCCATATTTCCTGTTCCCTTAAACTCTTCATAAATTACATCGTCCATTTTACTTCCTGTGTTGATTAAAGCGGTAGCTAAAATGGTCAATGAACCTCCACCACGAATATTACGGGCAGCTCCAAAGAAACGTTTTGGCATATAGAGACTGGCAGGGTCCAATCCTCCAGAAAG
>CADBTK010000219.1 GCA_902797585.1 Erysipelothrix rhusiopathiae | reverse complement strand
GAATATTACCAATGCCTATGCGATATTGGGTGCTTTGGAAATGGGATATCAAGCAGTCTTAGTTAGTGAAGAAGTTTCGAATGCACAATGTGAAATGTTGTGTGCATCTTTTAAGGAATTAACTGGAAAACAGCCGCCACTTATTAAAATGATTTATGGACACCGTCGCGTGATGATTATGAATCATTGTCCGGTCAACACCAATCTTTCAGATGGCCAAAGAAAGAATTGTTCACTTTGTCATCACAATCAATACTCTTTGAAAGGATTGGATGGAACAAAGATTCTATTGGAAGGTAATGAAAAGTGCCAAATGGAACTTTTTGAACATGAACCGATAAATCGGATAGAACAGGTTCCTATGTATAAAAAAATGGGTATTCAAGCGTATTATATTTATCCAAAATTTATGTCGGAAACACAATTGAAAAATGCAATAGATAAAGTGAAAAATGAATTATAATTCACATAAGAAACCGAAGGAGTTAAGCGCATACAAAAGCGTTTGTTGTACTTCGGTTTTTTTGTTGAAAGATAGGTTTATAAATGATATGATTTTCCTAGCGAAAAGGCTTAGAGGAGGATATTTAATATGCCTATTATTGTTGATGTATATGCTCGCGAAGTACTAGACTCTCGTGGTAACCCAACTGTTGAAGTTGAAGTATTTACTGAATCTGGTGCATACGGACGTGCTATGGTTCCAAGTGGAGCAAGTACAGGGGAAAGAGAAGCATTAGAATTACGTGATGGAGATAAAACACGTTACATCGGAAAAGGAACTACAAAAGCTGTTGATAATGTAAACAACACAATTGCACCAAAAGTTGTTGGTTTAGATGTTCGTGACCAAAACTTTATTGACCAAACAATGTTAGACTTGGATGGAACTCCATTCAAGAAAAACTTAGGAGCAAACGCTACATTAGGTGTTTCTATGGCATGTGCAATTGCAGCTGCTGATTTCTATGGAATGCCATTGTACAACTACATGGGTGGATTTAACTCAAATGTTATGCCAGTACCTATGATGAACGTAATCAACGGAGGAAGCCACGCTGACTCTACAGTAGACTTCCAAGAATTTATGTTGATGCCAGTAGGTGCTACTTCTGTAAAAGAAGCTGTACGTATGGGAGCTGAAACTTTCCACGCTTTGAAAAAAGTATTGAAAGACAATGGATACAACACTAACGTTGGTGACGAAGGTGGATTCGCTCCAAGTTGTGAAAATGGAAACGAAGAACCATTGGAATTATTAGTTCAAGCTATGGAAGCTGCTGGATACAAACCAGGAGAAGAAATGTGCATCGCAATGGACGTTGCAGCTAGTGAATTCCACAACCACGACACTGGATTGTACGAATTGTCTAAATCAGGTCAAGGAACAAAAACTTCTGATGAAATGATCGACATGTACGAAGAATGGATCAACAAATACCCAATCATCTCTATCGAAGATGGTTTAGGTGAACGTGACTGGGACGGATGGAAAAAATTAACTGACCGTATCGGTGACAAAGTTCAATTAGTAGGGGATGACTTATTCGTTACTAACCCTTCAATCTTACAAGAAGGTATCGAAAAAGGAATCGCTAACTCTATCTTGATCAAAGTTAACCAAATCGGTACTTTGACTGAAACTTTCGATGCTATGGAATTAGCTAAAAAACACAACTACACTTGTGTAGTATCTCACCGTTCTGGAGAAACAGAAGACACTACAATTTCTGACATCGCTGTTGCATTCAACGCTGGTCAAATTAAAACTGGTTCTATGTCTCGTACAGACCGTATCGCTAAATACAACCGTTTGATGCGTATTGAAGACGAATTGAACCAACGTGGAGAAGCTTCTGTTGCTAAATACTTAGGTAAAAAAGCTTTCTACAACTTATACAAATAAGAATGTATACTGAAACGGTCTCTTAGAGGCCGTTTTTTTTCTTAGAAAGGAAATTTATATTATGAAAAAATTCTTGCAAGCAATCCTTATTGGGCTATTGGCAACTAGTTTTACGGGGTGTTCTACTATGTCGCCTAGTTCTCTAGTGGAAGAAGAACTAAAAGAAGTAAAAACGAAAAAACCGGAAGAAATATCTCAACAATTACAACAAGAGTATACAGATAATGAAGCTATAAATACTTTTTATAAAAATGTGATGGATTTTGAATATAAAATTGTAGAAGAAAAAGTAGATGGAGATAAAGCTGCGGTTACAGTTGAGATTACAACGTATCCATTTGGAGAAAAGTTTGAAGATGCGATAGTAGAAGCGTTTGATTTAGCCTTAAGCGGTGTAGAAGATGAAGAAGTGATTGCAACGAAAATGTTTGAAAAGTTAAATGACGTTTCTGATAAAACGTATAGTAAAAAATTGGATATTTCCTGTGTTAAAAAAGATGGGAAATGGAATGTGGAGAATCTAGAAGAAAACGAAGAATTAACAGATGCACTATTGGGTGGAATGGTAACGGTATCTGAGAATTTGGAGTAAATATTTAGGTTTAGAAAAGGGGTAGAAGGAAACTTTTTAGAGTTTCCTTCTTTTTAAACAAGGAAAATACTTGCATATCAAAAAAGCACGTGATATTATATGTAAGCGCCAAAATGAGTAGCGTGTACGACCTAAACAATCTTGGAGAAGTACTCAAGTGGTTGAAGAGGTGCCCCTGCTAAGGGTATAGGTCGGGCAACCGGCGCGAGAGTTCAAATCTCTCCTTCTCCGCCATTTTTAAAATTGAATATTTTTGGTCCAGTAGTGTAGTGGTTAACATGCCTCCCTGTCACGGAGGAGATCGTGGGTTCGAGTCCCATCTGGACCGCCATTATAAATGAAACGATGCTTGCATCGTTT